>MAGU01000079.1 GCA_001717025.1 Candidatus Methanomethylicus oleisabuli
CCTTTAGGCTCTCGGTAACCGACTTCTCGAATTCCTCCTTGTCGGTGAATTTGATGGCTCTTTCCACAAAATCGCTCACCTAGGAAACGCCTCCCCGCCAGCAATCACGTGAATACAAGGGCAAATACGCCTCACAATCTCATCTCGCTATCGCTTTTTCGCCTCTTCCAGCTGCTTTGCCCTAGTCTCCACGTATGAGGAGATCTTCTCCTGAGTGATTGTGGTATCTTCATTTTGCTTATCGAGCTGTTCCTCAATGATCCTTAGCAGCTCCTGCGGATTCACAGGTTTCATCAGATATGCGTCGGCGCCCAGATTCACGGCTTTGATGGCGTTATCCAGCGCTGCGTGCCCTGTGATTATTATCTTCCGCGTCCGCGGCACCCTTGGCTGGAGCTGCTGGAGCAGCTGCGTCCCCTCCATGTCTGGCAGCATGATGTCGATAAGGGCCAAATTGATGACGGACTCCTCCGACCTCTCGATGGCGGCGGCACCCGAATTGGCGGTTATTGCATCGTAACCTTTCCTTACAAGCAAGGATTGTAGAGTATCAAGGATGTCCTCATCGTCGTCTATAACCAGTATGCGCTTTTTGTCGCTGCTCATATAAGATCACGCCTTGCTCTGTGCTCATAATAAATACGGCGTAGACGCTATAAGAGCATTTCCTTATCGAATGAGGGCTCATGCGCGGGTCATCCGCTCAATTCTTTGCGATCTTTAGGTCGAGCGCCACCATATACTCATGAGGAGCCACCTCCTTGACGACCTTTGTGCGTTCAACGGTGCATGAGACCCCCGGAGGCTTTGCGCGGTGCTCGAGCAGCTTCGCCGCCCCCTGAACAGGGTCACCGCCAGAGAAGACGTATAGGTGAACTATCCCGCCGGATGACTTCAGAACACGGAGTGCTGCGTCGAAGAAGTCGAGAGATGACTTCGGCAGGTTCATTATCACGCGATCGGCAACGCCTGCGATGGTATTTGATACGGCGGCGGCATTGCCCAAGATCGGAACCACCTCGCCCCTCAGCTTATTCATCGATATGTTCTCCCTGAGGAGTGCCACAGCATCGGGGTTGATGTCGATAGAGTATACCTTTGCCATGCGGCGCCTAGCGATCAGTATGGAGAATGGCCCCACTCCAGCGAACATATCCACGACGGTCTCACCATCACCTACGAGTGACGCGACGCGATTCCTCTCGCACCCCAGCCGGGGGGAGTAGTACACCTTAGAGACGTCTATGTTCAACCTGACCCCGTATTCAGTGCTAGTCGTTTTGCGCTTGTCCACACCAGCAACGAATGTGTAAGAGGGTACCCGGAAGATGCCATCGACCTTGCCTGTTTTAAGAAGGACCGTATGCGCGCTTTTATTAAGTTTCAGTAGGGCATTGCCGATGCTGTTGATGTATGGGAGGAGGCTATCGGAGACCGGCTCTAGGAGGACGAGGTCTCCGAGCACATCAAAGGATTTGGGAATTAGGCTAATCAGACCAAGGGGAACCTCGCCATCGAGCAACCGCCTCAGGGTTGGCCTTGAGGGGCGGGGCTTGGGCAAATCACTGTCTAGAACCTCGAACAGCCCGATATCTGCCAGCTCCGCTTGGAGGCTGATAGGCGGCTCAACAAGGATGGGCAGCAGCAGGTTTTGACCGGTTGAGGCAATGCGCCGAGAGTTATCGAAGATGGAGGCTTTCGATAAGGCGCGTTTCATCGATTCGCCTGATGACCGGTTGACCTTCAAGCAGAGTTTCCGTTCCATAGCCGATAGCCCGCTTAAGTTCAGGAGTGATGGTGCAGCATTCATCATTATTCGGTTTGCGACATATATATCCTTACGAAGAGGAGACAATGGGTAATCACGCTACGCTCGACTGACAACAGTTAATAACGGCGTTTAACAAAGGTTGATTGTCTACACTCGGTGGTGCTATCTATCAACAGGTCATTCAGGCATACATGGGCAGCGACGAATAAGCTCATCATCAAGGCGATCTCGAGGCCGTCCGAGCTCAAGAGTATGATAAACAGGGCTCCAGACCTCCATGCTGTGCCCAGGATAGCAGCGATAAAGAGTGCGTTCATGAAAGGGATTCCGACAATTGAAGCTGGCGCTGCCGACGGGTGGTTTTCAATCGAGCTTGCTCCGTACTTCAACACGCCGATATTGGCATTGGCGTATACGGAAGCAGAGTATGAGGCAATGAAGAACAACATAAAGGTGCTGAGAATTGAGAAGTATTTGGCCGCCGGCAAGGATGATGCCCAAACGCTCGCTACGATAAAAGACGGTGGCATCGGACAGATCCTTCTGATTGACGTGCTCGAACATGTTGACGACGACCGAGCTGCGATAAGAGCGGCGTGGAGGGTTCTGCGCCAGGGGGGGAGGTTTGTGGTCTCTGTGCCAACGCCTTACTATCCGCACTGGTTCGGGGAGGACTTCGACAGCATCATCGGACACCGCAGGCACTTCACGAGAGAGAGTCTTGAAGCGAAGCTCCGCGCACAGGGCTTTGATATCGAAGAATATTTCTACTATACGTCTGCAGCATCGGGCAAGCTGATGAAGCTGTGGTATAGGGATCTCAAGGTCTGGCCAAAGGAGTTTGCGGGCAAGAACTCAGGTAAGAGGAGAGTGACCGAAATTCTGTCGACCATACTCCTGCCTGTACTTAGCGTCCTTTCGTTAAGGCTCGAGTCGTACGACAAGGTCATCGACGGGCACGCAAGCCTGCTTATGGTTGGAATAAAAAGGGATTGAGCGGGAGATTAAGAAGGTACGCTTTTTTGAAGCGAATCCGATGTGCCGGATATTAAGTGGAAATGGCGGGTTCGGGGAGATTTGAACTCCCGACCTACGACTTAGGAGGCCGCCGCGCTATCCAGTCTGCGCCACGAACCCATCCAACCGGACTAAAAAAGCAGATACCCGGTGTATTATTTATATTTTTGTCGGGCGCGTCCCCAAAACGTTGATGACTGCAAATCCCGCAATGTCAAAAGCCTCCTTCGCTTTGTCAATGACGATAGAGTCGCTGGAGCATGCCACCCCATCGATGCGCGATATGTCAAGGTCTGCTGTGCGCGATGTCGATGAAGTGCAGTCGATGCCGGAGGAGCGGAGCCTTTCGCTGAGGTATGAGGATACATCCCCGCTGTTGCTGATCTGTTCGTCGAAGACCATGACAACGGATGATGGCGAGAGGGTGAAGAGGGCGGATATGATGGGGGCCGCAACTACGCCGGCCTTCTCGATTGAGGGGCGCCCCCTATCGACGGTGATGTCCCGTACCACACCGTCGTCGCAGAGCAGGAGTGGATGCCCACCGATGGCCCAGTATATCGTCCACATCACATTGAAGCCGTCCAGCGCCAGCCTCCTGCCCTTGAGCTGCTCAGGCCGAAGCAACTTGGATGAACGCCTCCGCGCCTCCTCAGATGGGTGGATGCACCGGTAGAGTGCGATCCGCTCCGGCTTCCCAAGTGCGAAGCGGTCGCCCACTACCTTGACGGAGGAGGCCCTGCTGTACCCCCTATTCAGGAGGTATCTCAGGTCCTCTGCCGCCTGGCTCATCAGCTCGAGGGTGAGCATGTGTTGCCCTCAACATATATGGCTGGGCGCATCGGCGCTGCCTGCCCCGCCTTCTTCTTCGGGTCATATGCAGGGGCGTCGCCGGGGTAAACATCCACGTCGCACCTGAACATGGATGACAGGAACCGCAGGCTGGATTTCAGCGCCTCCGGCTCGTCTATGCCGCCCACCTGCAGCATCCGCTGGCGCTCCTCTCTCTGCATCGAGACGATGCACTGTGAGACGCTGCCTATGAACTTCGCAGCCTCGCCGCCTCTGGCGCGTATCTCCGGATCCCTCATGGCCTCCCGGACGAGCTGCTTTGGATCAGCCCCACTCTCTATCACACGCATCGCCTTGAGGTATGCGTCCCACTTCCATTTGGGAGCGGTGTAGTAGCATATCTTGGTCGGGACTATACCGGTCACACGCGTGATCTCCGAGGTATCCGCCACGACGCCCTTGATGAAGTTCTCAGATATCTCGGTCCTGTCGTCAACGAGCGCCTGGTCCACAGCCGGATAGCGCGCGACTGAGACGAAGCCGCTACCGCCCATCCGCTCCCAGAGCTCCTCGCATACGTGCGGTGCGAAGGGTGCGATGAGCCGCACTATGGTCTCGATGACGTGCTTTATGACGGCGCGGACGTTTGGGTTAGAGCAGCAGTCGCCCTTCCGCCTGATGTACCACTGCAGGTCCTGCTGCAGCGTGAAGAAGGATGCATTGATTGCCTCGCGCACCCTCAGGCAGTCCATGGCACAGACCACCTGCTGGATCACCTTCTGAGTCCTGCTCAGCACCCAACTGTCCATCTGATCCAGCTTGGAGTGGCCAAGCGCCCCAGCATCGGAGTACTGCAGCGCCAGGCTGTAGAATTCCTGCAGCTTGGACTTTGTGCTCCTCGCCAGGGTGTCGCTGAAGTCGGCGTCCTGTAGCAGCTCGGAGGCGGAGAGTATGGAGACCCTGAGCGTGTCCGCACCGTAGATCTTTATCGCCTTCCTGAGCGGGATGATGTTGCCAAGGGACTTGGACATCTTCTTGCCATCCATGAGGACGCTGCCGTTGACCGCGATCTGCCTAGGCCAGCACTCCCTGGGAAAGATTGCAACATGGTTGAAGACGAAGAACGTGAGGTGGTTCGGCACAAGGTCCCTGCCAGAGTGCCGGCTGTCTAGCGGGTAGAAGTATATGAACTCACTGCGCATTGCTTCTGCCGCTTCTCTGCCGACCTTTAGGGTAGCAGGGTCGCCCTTACCGAGGAAGACGTAGTCGAAGGTGGCGTCGTCAAGCTGGTCGGCGCCTATGCCCCGCGCGTTTATGACGCTGGAGACCGTGTAGTATGCCATGTAGATCGTTGAGTCGGAGAGGCTCTCGATTATCCAGTCCCTGTCCCACGGAAGGCGCGTCCCCAGACCTGCCCTCCTTGCGCATGCCTTCTCCTTCAGCCAATCCACGACGTTCATGAACTCCTGCCTGAGGTCCTCCGGAACCAGCGACATCCCCCTAAGGTGCTCCCTAACCATCCCCTTCCACGCCTCATCGCCGTAGTTAATGAACCACTGGTCGCCTAGGAGGTTGACCACAACTTCGCTGCCGCAGCGGCACTTTATGGGACCGTTGATAACCTCGTAGATAAGGAACGCGCTACCGTCGGCGAGGAGGTCCTTCCTCACATCCTCCTTCGCGCGGCTGACCGGCATGCCTGCGTACTTGCCGGTCTCTGGGCGCATCGAGGCGGTGTGGAACTCCTTCTGGTATAGCTCCTTCGTAGCGTCCTCTGCCTTCGCGTCTAGCTGCCCCTTGATGCCCATCCTGTCGACTATGTCCTTCGCGGGTATCTCAGAGTAGCCATCGAGCTTTACGACTGGGATGGGCTCTATCGCCGCCAAGGATTCGTCGGATATGCCGAACTTGGAGAGCGCCCCCCGGCTGGATTTCAGGTCCCTGAGCGCGAGCAGGTCGTACGGGGCGTGTGCCGGAACAGACATGACGACGCCGGTCGCGTTCGCAGGGTCTACGAAGCTCGCCGGCAGTATAGTGACCTTCCCCTTCGTGACGGGGTTGGTAACCTGCCTGCCGATCAGCGAGGAGCCGCCGATATCGCGGAGGACCTCCACGCCGGAGTACTGCCCCTTGAGCTTGGCGCTCGCGACCCGGCTCACGATCATCCGCTCTCCATTTAAGGAGACCTCGACGTACTGGGCGTCGGGGTTTAGCCACAGGTTGGTGACGCCGTATATCGTCTCTGGCCTGAGTGTCGCTGCAGGGAGTGCGACTCCGTCGAGGTCGAATTTGATGGCTGTGAACTCGCCTACCTCAGGCTCCTTGTCGCCCAGCGTGTCGTGCTGTCCGACAGGGTTCTTGCATGAGGGGCACCACCCTATCGGATGGGCGCCCTTTGTGATAAGCCCCTTCGCGTAGAGCTGGTGGAACTGCCACTCTATGAACTTGCTGTACTGCGGCTTGACGGTAGTGAACTCGCGCCTCCAGTCGATGGAGAAGCCCATCTCCTGCATCCCGAGCTTGAGGTCGCGGTGGAAGTGGCTTGCGATGTTGATCGGGTCTGCGAAGGACGGTACCACCTCCTCAGGGACTCCGTAGAGCTTGACGAACACGTCCATGAGCTCCCTGTCGCCTGCGATTACCCTCTTGCTCATGGCAAGGATGGGGGTGCCGGTATAGTGGAATGCCATCGGGAGTAGGACGTTGTAGCCCCTCATCCTCATGTACCGTGCGTGAGCGTCTGCAAGCGCATAGGTCCTGGCATGCCCTATGTGCTGAGGCGCATTTGGGTATGGGTACGCGACGGTCAGGTAGTACTTCGGCTTGGAGGGGTCGGGATTTGCCTCGAAGACCTTCGCCTCAGCCCAACGGCTCTGCCACTTCTCCTCGAGCCGGTTGAAGTCGAGCACGCATGACATAACTGTAGATCACCACAGATGTTGTTTTATTTGTTAAGCGAAGCCGTAGATATGGACAGTAATCAGAGGTCATCACGTATGATTAAGGCTTTCCATTGCCTCCCTCACCTTCGACGAGGCCTCTGCGAAACGCCCGAGCTCAGACGGCGGGACCCTCCCCTGTCCGATGTCTTGCTTCCCACCGCCCTTGCCATTCAGGATCGCTGCTACGTCTGCCATAGCCCTGCCGGCGCTGAACCCGCGCTTGACCACGGCGTCGCCTGCCATGACGACCACGCTTCCATCCGCCTTTGATGCGAGTAGCGCCACCAGCGACGGCTCGCTGGCGACAAGGCTGGATCCGAGTGCGACCAAGTCGTTCGAGGTCAGGGTACCGAACACCATCGCGACCAGCTTTGCCACTCCGACCTGCTCAGCGGTTGAGGCGAGGACCGGCAGGAGCTCCTCGGCCATGGATCGCCTCAGGCGCTCTGTCCCCCTCCTGCACTCGGCGAAGTCGTCCATAACGACTTGGGACGCCCTTTCGACCCGCTCGATGGGAGCGTTGAGTATGGCGGCGACGCGCTGTAGCGTGGCTTCCGTCGACTGTATGGCCCTCAGCGCCGCCTCCCCAGAGGCGAACTCCATACGCTCTACCCCGTCTTGGATGCGCTCCGACTTGAGTATCTTGATAATGCCTATCTCGCCGGTGTTCTCGCAGTGTATGCCGGCGCACGCCTCCACATCCCACCCCTCCACCTCAACGACCCTTATGGTGGGGCCGTGAACGACCCCGCCCTGGTAAAGCCTGAATCCGAACCTCTGCTCTGCCTTGTTCCGGTCCTCGAAGTAGGCCCTTATCGGCCTGCACTCCTCGACGACGCGGTTCGCTATGGTCTCGATCTGGCGCAGCTGCTCCGGCGTGATCTTCTCGTAGTGCGATATGTCGAGCCTGCTCCTGTCGACGTTCTTCTGCGCCCCCTGCTGCCAGACATGGTCTCCGAGGACCTTCCTGGCGGCACCGAGGAGGATGTGGGTCGAGGAGTGGTGCCTAGCCAGGCTCATCCTCCGATCCCAGCTTATGCTACACTCTACGGACTCCCCGGGCAGGAACAGGGCGCCACCAGATACGAAGTGAACGACTATCCCCCTGGACTTCTGCGAGCCGACGACCTCGACAAGCCTGCTTCCTGACGATATCGTCCCCGTATCGCTTGGCTGGCCTCCGCCCTCAGGGTAGAATATCGTCCGGTCGAGGACCATGCGAGCCTGGTCCGAGTAGAGGACCCGCGCTTCGATCGTCTTAGCCTTCGGCTCGGAGTAGTAGACTAGCTCGGTCTTGGGCAGGTCGGGCATCCCCTTCAGGACATCGTCACCACCGTCCGTGGTTTCTGCTGCTACCGAGGCCGAGTGGCGATCGGCGACTATAGTGTCAAAGGTGTCGGGTATCTCGACCTTTACCCCTTGCTGCTCGCAGACATCCTTCACTATCTCAGGCGGCAGCCCGTTAGAGTCGTACAGCTCTATGAGCTTCTCCTGCGGCAGGGTGCCATTCTGGCTCACCTCGCCGGACCTTATCAGCCTGGACACGAGCGCCCTGCCCTGCCCTATCGTCCGCTCGTACCGTGAGACCTCGAGGTCGGTCACCCTCATGACGTAGTCCACGTTCTCCGCAAGGCTTGGGAATTGCCCCTTCCAGTATCCTATCTGCATCAGAAGCAGCTCGGAGAGGGGCAACTTTATGCCCATTTTATCCATGAGGCGCTTTGATCGCCTGACGAGGAGCCGGGCCAGGTATCCAGCCTGTACGTTTGAAGGAACCGCGCCGTCGCTTAGCATGAAGGCAAGCGTCTTCGTGTGGTCCAGGAGGGCGGTGATGTTCTCGATGGGCGCCATCTGAGCCTCCAGCTCCGCAGGCGTGGTCCCAAGCATCTTGGCGACCTGGACCCGTGCATCCTTGAGAGACCCCGCATCGATGATGTTCATTAGCCCTGCGTACTTGGTATTGGCAGCAAGCGCGCGCTCGTCGGGCATCTCGATCTTAGCTATCCCCATGAAGTCGTCCAGCAGACCGCCGTAGATCGCCTCGAATGCGGTTGGCGTCCCCTGCGAGACCCAAGTGAACCGCTCTAGACCGTATCCGGTGTCGACCACCCTGAGCGGGAGTTCCCGGTATTCGCTGCCGACCTTCCTATACTGCATGAAGACAAGCGTCGAGAGCTCGATGCCCCTCACCATCCCCTCAAGGTCTGGACCGGCGTCGCCTCCCCCTTCCCACCAGTGCTCGATATAGGTGATCTCCCTGCCTTCTATGCCGAGTTCCTTTGTAAGGAAGTCGTGGTGGAGCCGGACGGTCTCCTCCTTCCAGTAGACCTCCTTTTCGTTTGAAGAGAAGGCGTGGTGCGCCATCATCTCGAATATGCTCAGGTGCCTTCCTCCGGTCTTTCCTACGTTGTCAAGGTCGTTCATACGGATGCAGGGCTGCGATATTGCTAGCGGGTTGTACGGCGGCGGCACCTCGCCGCTCGTGACGTGGGGCTGGAAGCAGGCAATCGATGCGATCGTCAGGAATATGTCATCCCTCCACCGGGCGACCACAGGGCAGCGCGGTACCCTCGTATGCCCGTTCCGCTCTAGGAACGAGAGAAATGCCTCGCGCATCTCATCAATCGAGTAGCGCCTCTTGAAAGGCGGATCACCTATGAACGAGAATGGCACGCATGGCGAGTCCCCGCAGACGTCCCGATCAGGGTCCAATGTCCAGAAGTGCCTCTTGCAGCACCTGCACTCCTTTCTGATAAAGCCGTTGCTACTGAAGAACTGTAGGTTATATGCGTCTGCGGCGGGTATCATTGACCTTCCTCAGATAGTCTTCACTTGAGAGGGCACAAATAGTTAAGCATTATCGGTCCTGTGGACCTGCGTTTAATGAAAAATTTAAAAAAAGGGAGTTTTGACCAGGCTCCTGAGGTAGGCAAGGCGCCCGGCATTGGGGTCACCCGAAGAGTGCGCCCAATCCTTCTGCTGTCTCTTCTTCAGAGGCTTGCTCCTTCTTCTCTTCCTTCTTGGTTTCCTTCTTCGCCTCTTGCGCAGGAGCCGCGGTTGCTGCTGGGGCGGCCGCCACTGGAATGGCTGCGGACTTGATGGCTTCATCGATGTTTATCTCACTTAGTGCTGCAACGAGGGCCTTGACGCGAGCGTCATCTACGGATACACCTGCGGCAGAGAGCACTTTCTTGATATTATCGTCGTTTATTGGTTGCTTAGCGCTGTGAAGAAGCATGCCGGCGTAAATATATTCTATCTTAATCACCCCCAACCAAGCGGGATTTTATACGAAAATATTAGTACTTAAATCCTTCGCCTGAGTGCGATGGTCAGGCTTGGAAAAAAGGATGGCGCTGATGCGCCACACGCGTCTGTTCCCCGGAGATGGCGGATACGCCGCCACCCGCTCAGAACTTGAGCTCGGGATTCTTCTCCGAGACGGCCTTTGCGACCGCTTTGCCCTTTACGTCGGCCATTGCCAGTATCTCGCCGATTATCTCGGGCAGCGGGACGGCGGCAGTGATGGCGACGCCCTTGGCCTCTACGAATGCCTTGGAGATTATGAGCGGCGCGGTCTCCATCGTCGGGTAGATGGCGTTGACCGACAGGTTCACTGCCGACGACGCCGCGGTTGCAACGTTTGCCTTGTAGTCATCGAGGTTTATGCTGAGTATCTCGTACGGGATGACACCGCCATCATAGCCCATCCTTAGCTTGAGACCGACCATGATTGGCTTGAGCCCTAGCTTGCTCAGCAGGTCCGCAACATCGGCTGAGATCGCCTGCCCCTTCTCGACTGCCACCGTGTCCTCGGCTATCCAGACGTTGCCATCGATTATCTTCGTCGGTATCCTGGCAGCGCCGAATTTGCTAAGGATCGGGCCCGGTTGCATGCCGGTGTTGCCGGCGTTGACTACGATGTCGTTTGGCGCCACGTCGCCCGGCGAGGCAGCCGATTCCACCTTGTTCTTCTCGAACATCAGGTACATGAAGAATGGGTTCTTCTTTGAGAAGACGAACGCATTAGGACCGGACAGGTACTTCGTGATCTCGTCGACGTCCTTGTACTTGCTTGCAAGGTTCTTTATTGCGAGTTTGACGAGCGTGTTCTTGGCTACGCGGATCTCCAAGTCGTCCTTGAACTTCTTCTTGAGCACTTGGAGCTGGCTTGCCTTGAGTCCCTTGAGGTCGGCTATCGCGAAGATGGAGTACTTCTGGAAGAGCTCTTGGAGCCGCTTGACGCTCTCGGCCTTTTCATTTGAGACTGATGTTTTTGACGCCATTGTGATCATCTCGCTTTTGCAGGCTTGCCCATGGTTGTCTTAACAACTATGGATGAAAGGTACTGGTCGAGCTTTATCTTTCGATCGAGGGTGTTCAGCACAGCCATTATGTTCTCCGCAATCGCCTTCGAGTCCATATCCTCTGCGCCGATCCTGCACCTTATAGCAGGCTGGTCCCTTATCTTGACCCTTATCGAGCTACGATATCGCTTTATTATTGGCTCAACATTGGCAGTAGGAGGGATTGGCTCAGGCATCTTGCCGCGTGGCCCCAACACTGAGCCGAGGGTCTTACCAACGGTCGCCATGAGGTCCGTCCGGGCGGCGAAGTAGTCGTATGCCTCTGCCAGCTTCTTGATGGCCTTCTTGTTACCGGCGTACTGGTCTAGCTCCTGCTTCGTTATAACGAAATCCGCGCCCGCATTCCTTGCCTTCACCACGAGGTCTCCGTCTGCGATGATGCAGACCTTTATGTCTCGACCAATTGGGTTAGACAGCGTGACCGTCTCGTTGATCCGATTCTCGGGGGCCTTCACATCCAGACCCTTGAAGTTGACGACGAGCTCCACGGCCTGCGAGAAGTTCCTCTTCTTGGAGTTCTTCTTGGCTTCGTCGACGAGCGCGGTGAGCTTTGGTATGTCGAATTGCATATCAAGCAGCCTCCGCAGCCTTTATTTGCTCGTCATATATTCCCGCATCGATGTCCTTTTGGGCATCACGGGGGTCCTTACCGGCGACGGTAACGCCAATGCTCACGCAGGTGCCAAGGACCTCCTTGAGGCACGATTTGAGTGACCTTGCCACAGAAAGTGGATACCTCGTCTTTGCTATCTTTATAGCCTGTCCTATGCTGAGGTCTCCCACCTTCTCAGCCTTGGAGTTGCCTGAGCACTTCTCAAGCTTTAGCTCCTTCACTATGAGGGCTGTGGTGGTAGGTACACCGACCTCGACCTCGAACTCCTTGGTTTCTGGGTCGGCGATTACCTTTACCGGAACTTTCATTCCTTCAAAGTCCTTGGTCTTGTCATTTATTGCATTGATGACCTGGAGTATGTTAAGGCCTGTCGGGCCAAGGGTCGGACCGATTGGCGGACCCCCGGTCGCCTTTCCTCCATCGACCAAGAAGCTGAAGGTCTTCTTAGTTGCCATGTTTATTCATCCTCTAAATGTTCAAATGCCTTGAATATGTCGATCTTCTCTTCAGTCTTGTTGGTTGGCTTCTCCTCCCGCACCTTTGGCGGCTCGCCTCGCGAGACTAGCTTCACCTGCTCGGCGTGGACTGTGATAGGCAGCGTGTATGGGGCCTCCAGTAGCTCGAGCGTTACCTCGCTCTTCGCCTTGTCGACCCGCGTGACCTTGGCCTGCATGCTCTTGAATGGCCCGCCGATGATCTCAACCTTGTCGTTGACTTCCACGATGTCCACAACCGGCTTCGGCTGGATGAACTTCAGGATGTCGTTGAACTCGACCTTCCCAGTCACCCACCCCTTGATGTGCTTTACGTCCTCGATGGCAATGTTGATGATGTTTGGGCCGCTTGCCTCAAGGAATACGTACCCCCTCACGTCCTGGGGTGCGACGATAGCCTTGATGGGGATCATCTTAGCGTTGCACCGCCTCTCGATCAGAAGTGCCACGTTTGACTCCTGCCCGGCAGTGGTTCTTATCGCAAAAATTCTAGCTGATGAAGTCTGCGCTGTGGGCTCTGGCATGGAGTCATCCCCCTAAACCGAGGAGCAGCGATGAGAGCAACTGTATTATGAATCCGAAGATGCCCACCACCACCATCCCCACGAAGCATATCTTCAGGGACAGCTTGACCTCGTCGAAGTCGGGCTTCCTGGACAGCTTGAGGACCTTGCCCATAGACCGTAAAGACTCAGATAGACCCATCGCACTCACCATTGTGCATTGTGTGAGCAAAGGGCTAAAAAGATAGAGTTCAATTTAAATCTTTGTATTTTCTGTAAAGTCATACCCTGACCAGTTCGACGCCTGATGAGGCGGATAGAGATCTGAGGGAATCCTTCGCGGCCGATGGTGTGCCCTTCCAGTCCACGATGATACACGAGCACCCGCCTTGGGTTCTTTCGAGACAACGCCTAAACATCTCAGGATCAGGGTTCGCCGTCATGGCGTACTTGGGGATGATGTGGCCGATGTCATACTGCCCAGATGCCATAAGGTTGGTGAACTTCTCCGGATAGTGACCGCCGCCTACGGCAAGGGCGACGTCGGCGGGGGCAGCCGAGGCATTGTCCCAGATGCTCGCTGCGACCGCCCGTGCCACGGCGCCCCCGAGTAATGGGTCCTCCCACGACGAACTGTCGCTGCCGATCTCGACGAAGGTCACGGGAAATCCGAGCTCGGTAGGGCCGTGGTGAGTCGCCTCGACCGAGACGTCTATCGAAAGCCCCATCAAACTCTTGGACTTCACGAGCTCCCTGATAAGAGCCGATTGCAGGCGGGCGTTCGAGATGCCGACTTTTCCAGGCGCCCCACCGAATTCGGCCTTGCCTGTGGGGTTGCCGGGCGTGTGTGCCGTGAGGCACGCCCTGCCGGATTCGCTCTTGTGCATCGAAAGGCAGAGGAGCCACTCGATTCCGCTTGGCTCCATCTCGAGGCGTATAAGCGGACCTGGAAGACCGATCAAGCAACAGTCGCCGTATGATGAGGCGCTTACCGACCTGAACTCGCAGGGGGAGAATGGTAGCAGAGGGCGCAGATGCCCTGCGATATTGACCCCTGCCGGGTCCGATGTCGAATATGCGAGGAGTTTCAAGGCGCGCACCCGATGTATTCAGAAGAGCAGGGACATGATCCCTTTCTGAACATGGAGCCTGTTCTCTGCCTGTTCCCACACTACGGAGCTCTTGCCATCAATAACGTCGTCCGTAATCTCCTCGCCCCTGTGTGCAGGCAGGCAGTGCATCACCATGGCATCGCTTGGGGCGGCAGTCATCAGTTGGGCGCTCAGCCGGTAAGGTTGCAGCATCGCCCGGCGGGCGTCAGACTCCGATTCCTGACCCATCGATACCCAGACGTCAGTATATACGACGTCGGCGCCCTTAACCGCCTCGTCTGGCGACTCGGTAAGCTCCAGTCTTGCGCCGCCTGATGATAGCGCCTTGGCAGATCTAACGAACTCCTCTGGCGGCATGAAGACCCTTGGCGAGGCTATAGTCATGTTTCCCCCTAGCTGCAGCACGAGCTTGGTGAGGGACCTGCAGACGTTGGAGTTGCCGTCGCCGACGAATGTGAAATTGATGCCTTCAATCCTTCCCTTTTTCTCCATCACGGTAAGGCAGTCTGCCATCGCCTGGCAAGGGTGCAATGTGTCACTGAGGGCGTTTATTACTGGAGCCTTTGCCGCCTGCGCGATGGTCTCGAGGTCGCTGTGCTTGAAGACGCGCGCCACGATGCCGTCCACGAAGCGGTCAAACGTCCTGCCGGTGTCGGCGACGGTCTCGCCTCGACCGAGCTGAAGCTCGTTCCATCCGAGGTAAATTGGATGGCCCCCAAGCTGGTGGACTCCGACGTCGAAGGATATGCGCGTCCTCGTAGATGGCTTCTGGAACAGGAGGGCTATGCTCTTGCCCTTGAGGCACGCGGTGAATCGTTTCCTGTGCCTATCTTCTGACTTCATCTCGGCGGCCCTGCGCAGCATCGTTGTGAGGTCGTCCTTGGTGAAGTCTGCGGTGTCAAGGAAGTCTCTCCCAATAAGGCGCTTCAATGAGATCCCCTCTAATGGTAAAGACCTCTTAATAAAAAGAGGTACTTAAAATCTTTTCGATGGGCAAATCCAGATGATTCTAATAAGTAATCAATTCTTTTCGGTCTTTGATAAGACGTTCTGAATCACCCATGAGGCATCGAACGGGACGAGGTCGGTGTACGACTGCCCAACGCCTAGGAAGAGTATCGGCTTCTTTATGGCGCTTGTGATGGATATGGCTGCCCCGCCCTTCGAGTCGGCGTCGACCTTCGTCAGGATGACACCGTCGATGCCGAGGCTCTTGTTGAACTCCTCGGCTTGCAGCAAGGCATCGTTCCCAGCAAGCGAGTCACCGACGAAGATCGTCATGTCAGGCTGCACGACCCTCCTGATCTTCATCAATTCCCCCATTAGGTCCTTGTCGGTCTGCATCCGCCCCGCAGTATCTATGAGGACTGCACCGACCCGGTTGTTCTTAGCGTAGGTTACCGCGTCGAACGCGACGGCGGCCGGGTCGGCCCCGTACTTGTGCTTGATGACCTTGACGCCTAGCCTCTGCGCATGTGTCTCTATCTGCTCCTCAGATCCGGCACGATAGGTGTCCCCGCATGCGAAGACGACGGAGACGCCGTTGTCCAGCAGATACTTAGCCACCTTTGCTATCGTGGTGGTCTTGCCTGTGCCGTTCACGCCCACGAACATAATGGAGAATGGGGACTTCGACCGGACCTTCGAGAGGAGGTCTGCGCTGGACAGGTTCTCCCTTAGGAGCGACTCGAATGCCCCCCTAACCACGGGCGTGATGTCCTCGAGGCGCTTGACCTTTACGCCGACCATCCTCTCCTTGAGCGAGTTTGCCAGGGATTCGGCGGCGGGCAACGCCACATCACATTCGACAAGCGCAAGCTGGAGGCTCCAGAGCGAGGACTCCAGGTCCCCCTCCGAGATCGACCTGGTGGAAATCTCGGTTACGAAATCGCCGAGGGCCTTCTTCAGCTTGTCAAACAACGGTCATGCCCGCCCGGCATTTTCGACCTGGCCATACAGCTGGTCAATCCTCGCCTGCAGCTGCTGCAGCTTAGCGGTGACCTGATTGTACTGGTTCTGTAGTGCCAATGCCTGCTCCTGCCCCTGCTTGAGCCTTGACTCTACATCGGCGAGTGCTGACTCGAGGCTCTTCTCGACGGATACGTCAGCGCCGATTCCCACAACAACGGATTTGACGTCCTTGATCTCGGCCCTGACGTAATTGCCGGCGCCGATGTGTACCAGAGTCTCGCCGTTTCCGCCCCTCTTGGAGATCTCCTCAAGGCAGTTTCTTGAGAGGACGAGCTCTGCTATCACATTTGTCGTGAACTCCATCTGCTGTCGCATGGCTTCGCCGTAGCTCTTTAGCTGTGTAAAATCCTGAAGCAGCGCGTTGAGCTCGTCATTCGGGGCGAGCGCCGGCGCCGGCTTCTTTGCAGGCGGCCTGTTCGTGCTCATTGCGCGTTCACCGGCGCTGGCTCTATCGAGTCCACCTTTATATCGAAGCGCTTGACGCAGTGGTTCCCGCCAAGGATGCTCATGGCAATGCTGGTTGCAGACTGCTCATCCTTTGCTTGGACGGTCTTTGTAAACGACTTCCATTCGAAACCCTGTTTGAATTTACCTTTAACGACATAGTTGTTGCTCATTTTCAATCACCTTGCAGCCCCAATGACGACTCTATCCGCGCCATCTCGGGACCCGTTGTTTGTTCTCCTACGACTACGCCCTTTGAGTTTGCGGTCATCCCGACGCGTATGTATGGAAAACCGCAATTAATCGTAGAGACGTCTACAGGCATATTAAAAATTTTGCCCAAGTGGGCGATCTCGCCCTCGCTCGCCAGCGGGTGGGCAACGACGCCTTTGTTGTTGACGACGGCGCAGACGCCGACCATATTTATTCCCGCTATCGTCCCTTCATGGACGACGACGCCAAGGTGGCGAGCTACCAGCTCCTTCAGTGCAGCGTCTGTCCCCACACCAACCAATGCTGTACGCTCGTTCACGAGGACCATATTGCCCAAGGCATTCTTCTTGCCCTCATATATGGCAACTGGAACCCGTAGCGAGTCCTCTATTATTTCGAGCTCCTCGTCGGTTACCGTGTAAGGCAGGATGACGCCTTTTGAGTTTCCAATCGTGAAGATGCCCAACAGAACGCTGCCGCCTATCGAGGCGCGGTAGACAGGTATGTCCAGAGTCGATGAAAACTCTCTAGTCACGCCTTCAGGCATGTCGAAGGGCACGAGACCGAAGCTGTCCGTGGCGAAGGTGAATGCCCCTACGTTTGGGTTGCCGTAGAGCGAAAGGCGTGTAATTGACAAGGGCGCTATGCCTCCGCCGGCAGCACCCTCACCTTTCCGCTCTCTAGCTTCTGAACCTTTACTGCGACCCTTCTAGCCGTCTTCGTCTTACCCCTAGCCCAAAGGAACTCATTCAGGCTGTTGTCAAGCGATACATCCTCGGTCTTGAATGCCTTGCAGGTCACCCTCTTGACGAGGCGGACTGCCTTTGGCGTCGCTTTCCTTCCGTAGGTCAAGAACGCGTGCCTAAGGTTGATCGTCATGACCTTCTCTTCGAGAACCTTCTCTTCATCTTCCGCTTCTTTCTCTTTCTCTTTCTCTTTCTCTTTCGCTCTAGGCTTCGCCTTTGCTGGCTTGGGCTCTTCCGGCGCCTCGCTTTTAGCATCGGCTGCAGGGGTTAGCATTGGAGCCTCGACTATAGGCTTGACGTCGGCAACGATTGCCTTATCCTGAGCCTGAGCCTGATTCTGAGCCTGGGCCTCCACCTTCTTCTCGGCGCCCTCAGGCGCTTGTGCCGCTTGGGCGTTGCTATCATTGCTCATTGCGAATCACCTTACATATTCAACTTGCGTGATCTCCAGTTCCTCATCTTCGGGTGCCTGCGGAACTTGCCTTTGGTCTTTCCGACTGCCCATAGAGGGACCGCACTGCTCTGCTTGTTGGCCTTAATCAGGCGTTTCTTCCTGCTGAGGTGCTTGTTGCGTGCCATATGACTTCTCCTCATCAAATCCTAGTTATCTTAATATCTCTTTTTCTATTCTGCAATGCTACCAGTATCCGCTTTAGATCATCATCGCTCAGCGGTATAGGCAGCCTCTGCGCTTGCGCGAGCTGTATCAACTGCAGTTCGATCTGCTCGCAGAACTCCGGCCGGACCATCTTGAGGTTTTGGAGGCGGCTCCTCGCCTCGGGCGAGAGTATCGATCTCAGCAGGCTGTCCTTCTGAGCCTCTGCCTGCTGCTTCCTTGCCTGTGCTATCTGCTCATCCTCGCCCTCAGCAGCGCGACGCCTCATCTCCGCCATTCTGCGTTGCTTGAGCCTATCTAGCTCGTCTTGGGAAGAGGACAAAGATAGTCATCCCTTGTTTAGATTGTTTGCCACTTCATCCCTGCTGTGGAGGGACCTTCTGAGGGAGGTATTTGCCGAGCTCGGGCATCTCCTTCTGCATGTCCTTGAGTAGCTTGTAAGCCACCCTGTCGACTGTGGATATGCCCTTGTCGGTGAGCCTCCGACCCTTCGTAGTCGCCTTCTCGACAAGACCCGCTGCCTCCAACTGCTGGAGGTTCTTCCTTATCATTGAGGCGCCCGATTTCATGAAATGCTCGTTCCGCATGCCCTTCTTGGTCCTTCCTCCGTACATCGTCCTGAGCCGCTCGATGCCGACGGGGGACTCGATGTAGAGCCGCCTCAATAGCGATGCGCTACGCATGTACCAGAAGTTTGGCGATGCCGGAACTCGAGTAACATGCGGGCCCGTCTTCGTGTACAGTGACCACTCAGGAGGAACTACCTCCTTAACATTCTCCTTCAGGTAGACCGCCAGGGCGTCGATTAGCTTATCTGCGGGAACGTTCTGAGCCAACGGCAATTAGGTCTCTCTCCTTTCAAGCCTTCAGAGAATAAAATAAATCTCTATATAAAACCTTTTGCTTGATTCTGGAAGCAAAACGCGCATGTTCATGGTGATTCTGCCGGCCGGCGGGATATAGACGGTGGCTATTGCGGGCGGCAGGTATCGTGGTCGAGACCGGCGCTAGATGCAGATGATATGTGCGCGCGACGGGCTACGCCGCGCCTTGAGATGTTGCCACACCTCAGGCAGGTAACAGTCAGGTGGGTGGACCTGCGCCGGTTGATGCGGACCCTTGCGGTCCTTCCCGGGGCGAGGTATGCGCCGCAGGATCTGCAGAAGCAGCGCTTCATGTGAGCTGGGATGCGCGTCCTTGTACGCCGGGCTATCCGGACCGCCATCTCGACATAACGGTCGGCCAGGTCAGGGCGCTCGTGTGAGGCGGCTTCTGCCATACAGAAGAGGTGAACTATGCGCTGCTGCGCTATCTCCCGGATCTGGTTAGCATGCCTCACCATTGCAGGGTCGCCTTGCTTGAGACGGTGTGAGGCGGTGGTTATGTCCTTTTTGCTAGGCATCGGGATGGCGGCGCGAAGGGGGCAATAGTAAATAATATAGGCTTGAAAGGGAGTTCTTTAGATTCAAGCGGCCGTGGTCTAGTCCGGTCTAGGATAAAAGCTTCCCAAGCTTTGGATCCCGGGTTCGAATCCCGGCGGCCGCATACTAGAACCTTCTTTGCCCGCGTCAAAGAAGCCTTACCAAGAAAGGCGCTTTTTCAACAGGCGCGAAACGCGTACGGTACTGCCGCCGGAACGTACGGTACAGGTCCATGGTGGCGGGGCGCAGCTGAGGGAGTTCTACGAAGCGATAGACGTGGACTACGAGCGACTCGCCTTCCTCGGCTTCGCGGCGACGGGCCTGAGGCGCTCCGAGCTCCTCGAGGTGAGGATCCCGCAGATCGACCGGACCAACAGGGCGATAGTGCCCGGCCGCAGGTCTTCCATGAAGAGGAGCTTCATATCATTCTACAACAGCGAGTTCGAGGAGCTGCTTGACCCGTGGCTGAAGAGGAGGTCCGGCAGGCGCTCTGACAGGCTCTTCTCGGTCTGCGGAAGTTCCAAGTCCGTGATATTCATGATAGCCCGGAAGAAGACAGGCCTGCACATAACGCCGAAGGCCCTCAGGCTCTGGTTCTCGAACGAGATGGCGCGGTCAGGGATGCCGGACAGGTTCATAGACGCCTTCCAGGGGAGGATCCCGAGGTCGGTGCTGGCAAGGCACTGCACGGACTGCTCCCTCGAGACGCTCAAGGCGATATACGACAAGGCGGGGATTAGGGTGCTTTCATGAGCATCCATTCTTAAATTCAGAGTAAGGAAAATAAGCGGCGGCGAAAAAAATTAACATATGAGATTTACCGACGTCCACGGAATGGTGACGCTCCTGGCGGTCTTATTCGCTGCCGGCGTGGCGGAACCGTGCGGATAAATGTTATATCTTTAAGCCGGTTAGTTTTTATTATGGATTGGCATGTTAATCTTCATTGGCAGGATTTGGTAGCGGCCGGCTTCATCTCATCTGGATATGGGCCGCCACCATGGCGATCACTAACGTAAGCATCTTGCCGTTCAGCTTACCAATGCTTGTTTTGTATGCTTTTTATCTTTGCGCCTCTTTTGTCTATATTCCCATATACGCAGTATGGCGCTTTAGGTTATTAAAAAAGAAGAAGGGATTAGGGATTAATTGACGTAGAATCCACAATCGTTGATCTGCGCGGCTAGTGTTCCGCCGATGGTTTCAGCGCTGACCTGCACGTACTTTAGAATTACCGCAGACATGCCGTGGCACTTCCTCAGGTGTATCGCCAGGCCGAGCCAGGAGGCGCACCACCTCCTGCACCCCATGCGGCGGCACCTCACCCTGCCGCCCGGGAGCTCCTCGCCGCAGTCTATGAGCGAAGGCCTCCTGTTCACGGCGCAGCACCGGTGGAGTACTCGCCGCACGGCAGCGGTGGCGGTTCTTGGTGCTCAATGGCTTTGCCACAATCTTGGCAATGAGGGCCATTTATCTCGTAGATTGGCGGGGGGCAGGCCATTATCGCATCGGCCATAGGGACGGCGATCACGGTCGCGTTCATCGCGGCATGTTCCATATTGACGCCGAATACGCTTGGATTCGCCTTGTAGCATGCCAGTTGAAGCGGCAGGCATTCTGCCGGATTTATATACCGAAGGCTCGATTCATAGAGCCATGGCAAGGCTGCATCTCAAGCTTGTGCTTATAATCGTGGTGGCAGCATTCCTGCTCTACATGGCGTGGCACGCGATGGAGTCGGGCAACTTGGGAGTCGCCATTTTGAACACATTGGTGGCAATAGCGCTGATGATTCTGGCGTTTGTTAATAGGGACGGCCTCTGAAGGGATAGAAGAGTGACGGGATAGATAGATGGATGGCTGGCAAGCAGCTTCCCACCCATATGATCACAGAACCCTTCTCACGACGCCACTCTGGTCGACGATCAGCGCCACGGAGTCGCCCGGCGCAGCCTGCTGGATCTTCAGCATCTCGGCGTCGGTTATCAGCCCAGAATTCACGAGCACGTTCACCTCGTCGGTGCCGTTGTTCACGGTCAGCCACTGATGGGTGTTGCCGTCCTTGGTGTAGGGCTCGAACTTGGCGGTAAGTGTTCCGTTGACCGCGACGAGTTCGTCCGCCGGCTGCTCGGTGTCGCCGTAGAGCTGCCTGAATCCTGCCTTCGCCCTCTCAACGAGCTGGGAGCCGGTCGCCCCGCTGGTCTCGATTAGCTCGATATAGACCTTATTCTGCTCCTGGGAGTCGACGAGCGCCAGCCCTGCGAGTCCGACGAGACCGCTCGAGCTCTCGAAGTATATCGGCACGAACCAGACCTGCTTGGTGGCGTTCCCGACCTGTATCGGGTAGAGCAGCTCCATCGCGGTGTAGTACTCGGTTCCGGTCCTCTGCGTTATCTTGCTCATGGCGACGGAGCCAGCGGCTATGCCAGAGATCATGTTCTCGTCGCTGAGGTCGTAGTAGTAGATGCCGGACGGCGTGGCCTTGAAGGCACCGGCAAGCGAGAGGTCGCCGTTGTCCCTGACTGGGTGGACCATAGTCAGTGCGACTATCTGGTTGAGGTCAGGGTCGTAGATATAGCGAGTGTCCTCGGAGATCTCTACGCGGTTGCTACTGGGGGCGATCCAGAGGAAGCCGGGCGCGAATATGTCGAACCCGTCGCCCCTCTTGTGCGAGCCCCAGTCGCTTATCCCGCCCTCAAGGAAGCCCTGCTCGTCGTATGCCTGCACGATCCAGGAGGGCAAGGTCGTGTTGCTGTAGTGGGTAAGGTATTGACCCTGCTGGTCGAGGATGTAGATGCCGGCGTACCTCCTCACGAATGAGAGGTCCGGCTGGAAGGCGGTGATCGCGATGACCCACTCGCCGTCCGCGTTCTGGACGGGGTAGACGTCGCCGTACTTTATCGCGGTGTCTATCGTGTAATAGCCGTATGCCTTCGCATTACCATATGCGCCTATTATGGGGTTGAAGTCCAGCCCGTCAGCGATGGCGAACGTCTCGTTCTTTATTATCGTCGGCGGCATGTTCGGATCGTTGCCGTCGACTATTATAAGGCCGGAGACGCGGTATGTGGCGCCCCACGACTCCTGTCGGGCGACGAGAACGACCCAAGAGAGGCGCCCGTTGTAAGTGGTCAGCTGCTGGTCGATTATGAGGGTGTTGCTGCCGAACTCGCTCATGTGCTGCCTCGCGATTGAGTTGGCAAGCTCCTCAGTCGTCAGCCTCACCATATTGTTAGGGATATCGCTACATATAGGATGCCCATCGGCCTTATTTATGAAGCCGTCGAAGTATAGTGCGTTGTTGTAGGTCGCAAGGAATGAGGCTGCAGAGTAGCTGACTATGAATGCGAGGACCACGGCGACTGCGGCATACTTGATTGTGCGCCCCACGCCAGCTATCGCAGCCTCGATGGCGGTCCAGAAGATTAGCCATCCCGAGAAGATCCAAATCATGGTAGAGTCGGGGATGCCGCCGCGCCAGAATATCATGATCACAAGCGTAACCGCCAGGATCAGCCTTGTGGGCAACATGATGCGATAGTATGCTGCCTCCCATATACTCATGCGCGCCCTATTGTAAATCCGGTTCCTGATCATGGAAGGTATAGGAAGGCCGCCAAAGACGACCCAAAGCAGAAGCCATATGAACCAGTACAATATGCCCACTCCGATAGAAGGTGTACATGAGGTGATTTAAAACTTGGGTTGCGGATCCGCATACGCTGGGCTGAGAAACTGCTCATATGATGCCAAGAGCGCGCTCGAGCTCGTGTGAGAGCATCGATGCGACGACCCATGCATCTAGCGGCGACCTGTATAGGGAGATCTTCTCGTCTGCGAGTTCAAGGTCGGCGCCGTAGAATTCGCCCCTCTGGAAGCCGCCTATGACGAAGAGGGGGTTCCCCTTGACTGCCTCGGCGTAGTAGTCGCCCTTTGGGGTCCTGCCGGCCTCGGTCAGGAACGCCACCTTTGAGTGCTCGACGTTATTTACCAGGTCTGAGAGCCTGCCTTTCTTAAGTACCATGAGCGGCAAGCCGGATGGCGGGATCCTGTTGATCTCGAAGAGCTGCTCAATGAGTCCGACGAACCTGCTGTAGTTCCTCGGCAGGTTGATGCCAGGGTCGATCTCTATTATGAGATCCCTTGCGGTATGGACATAAACCCTGAGCTGCCGCTCCTTGTTTATGGGCCTCTCGAGGAGGTTGAGGAGGGTCAGGTATGTTATGTCGGGCCTCCCGCGACGCCCCCAGTCCCGCATATTCTTCATGGCGGCGTAGTGGTAGGATATGTCTAGGAGGGTCTGCTCGGGCTTCTTCCCCCTCCTCTCCGCGGTACGCGTAACGGACGGATGATCCAGCAGGTCATGAGGGACCGTCTCGAGGGCGGCTTCAGCTATGACTATAGTGATCATGTGAATCCACCACTTGAAGGATCAATGCCCGGTTGCTAATGAAGAATGGAATCGTGCATATAAACATGCCCAAACCGGGAGCCCCACGCAGAGGTATGAGTGGCGCCGGGCGTAAAAGGCATGCATTTGATCTGGGGATAGGTGCGTTGAAGTAGAAAAAGATGAGTTGGTAAGGGAAGGAGCCAGGAAAAAGATGGCAAGAGAAAGAAAAGAGGGTGCAGAGGGAGGGTGTGCCAAATGCAGACTGCCCTGAAGGCGCCGCCCCACTACATAGACATGAACTCTTCTGGCCTCGGCGGATTTGGAGAGAGACCCTTCCTCTCGCGGATCTTCCTGACCGTCTCCACGAGCAGGCTCGATGGAACCGGTGCCCAGCGTGCAAACTCGGTGCCCCAGAAAGCCTTGCCTGCGGTGGCGCTCCTCAGCTGATCTGAGAGGTCGAAGGTCTCTGAAACGGGCAGCTCGGAGACAAGGTGCATCACGGGCGTGTTGCCGACCTGATCCATGCTTATGATCTTCCCACGCTTTCCTGCGACTATCCTGGTCACGCCGCCGAGGAACTCCTGCGGAACCTTCATGTCAAGCTTCATTATAGGCTCAAGGAGTATCGGATTGCATGACAGGAAGCCCTGGAATATGGCGTCCCTTATAGCGGGCATGATCTGTCCCGGACCCCTGTGTGCAGTGTCCTCGTGCACATTGGCATCAGTCAGCTTGACCTTGAGGCCCCTGATCGGCTCCTTTGCGAGGGGTCCCTCGGCAACGTCCAAGCGGAATGCCTGGATTATGGTATCCTTGATCTCGCGGATGTACTGGAGGCCCTTTGTAGCATCGACGAATACGTTGACGAAGGTATCGATTGCCCAGATGCCCTTCGCCTCGTCGTTGTCCCACCCAGCCTGCTCGCGGAGTATCTTGACCCGCTCCTTGGTTTCTTGGTCGTCGTGGACTTGCCCGCTCTGTATGAGCTGTATGGTCTGCTCGTTGAGGGGCTCGACGTAGACGTATAGCCGGTTGTGCTTGTTGGGCGACTTGCCCTCGTAAGGACCGCCCCTTCCGGTCAGGCTCTCCCTGTAGACTACGATCGGAGGAGTTGTCGTGATCTCGATGCCGCCCGTCCTCTGCTTGAGGTCCCATAGCGCAATCTCAAGGTGGAGGCTGCCCATACCAGCTATCAGGTACTCGCCGGTCTCCTGGTTGATCTTTACTGTCAGCGTGGGGTCCTCAATTGCCATCTTGTGGAGCGCATCGATCAGCTTTGGCAGGTCCCTGCTGTACTTCGGCTCTATTGCGGTGTTGACGACTGGGTCGGAGATGTACTTCATCTTCTCGAACGGATGCATCGCGTCCTTGTCTGCTGGGCGCACTAGAGTCTCACCCGACCTTGCATTATCCAGACCTAGCAGCGCAACGATGTTGCCTGCCAACATCATCGGGCAGATCTCCCTGTATGGTCCCATGTAGAGGCTGACCTGCTGAACCCTGCCTTCAGCCTTGGACATCAGACCGTAGACCTGCTCGCCCTCGTGGATCGTGCCTGAGAAGACCCTGCCAGTGACGACGGGCCCTGCGTGAGGGTCAACTATGACCTTGTTGACGCATATGACGAGCGGACCGTTCTCATCGCACTCGCACATAGCCTTGCCGATAGGGGACTGGACGTCACCCTTCCAGATCTTCGGGATGCGGTACGCTTGCGCCTCAACGGGGTTCGGGATGTGGTCAGCAGCCATGTCTAGTATCGCAATGTGCAGCGGGAACTCCTTCTGCAGCCGCTCTATCTCGCCCTTGTTGTAGGAGTCGACGATGTCGGAGAACTTCCACCCCTTTGCTTGGATGATAGGCAGCGTGAACCCCCACTTGTGGAGCGCAGATCCGAATGCTACCTGCCCCTTGTTCGGGTTGACCTTCCACTTCTCCTTGAACTCCGGGTCTGCATACGAATCCAGCAGTGCGTTGAAGTCCCTGATTATCTTGAGCAGGCGCTCAAGCACCTCTTGCGGGCTGAGCCTGAGCTCCTTGATGAGCCTATCGACCTTGTTAATGTAAAGCAGTGGCTTGACCTTCTCATCCATAGCCTGCCTCAGGACGGTCTCGGTCTGGGTCATGATGCCCTCGACGCTGTCCACCACCACGATGCCGCCGTCCATAACGCGCAACGAGCGGGTGACGTGACCGGTGAAGTCGACGTGACCGGGGGTATCGACGAGGTTTATGACAAAGCTCTGGCCATCCTTCTCGTGAAGAAGGCTCACGTTTGCGGCTTTGACGGTCATCTGCCTGAGCTGCTCAATCTCAACGTAATCCAGTGCAAGGGCCTGCGCCGCTATCTTCTGCGAGATGAGACCAGCACCCGCCAGCAGGCTGTCAGAAAGGGTCGTCTTGCCATGATCAACATGCGCAAGGGTTCCAATGTTCCTGACGTTCTGCTTATTACTCATGAGTTTAATGATTTCATCAGTCTGTTTATACTTCGGCAACTTCCTACGCCTCTCAAATGTTAACTAAGAGGCGAAATGCACAGAGGTTTTTAACCTTAACGGCTTGAGTGATGGCTGGGAATAGCCCGAAACAGCCGGTACCCCAAAAGGGCGACGGCATGGAAGGCGCCGCTTGCCTACTCTATCGTGGCATGCCGTTTCTTCAGGTCGACCTCGGTCTCTCCAAGCCTCTGCATCAGCTCAGCAACTAGGCTGTCAAGGAAGATGTTGAGCGTGATCTCGAAGAGGGTGCCTAGCGGCGCAAGCGGCTCGTGTGAACCCAGTATCTGCCGGACGGAGTAGTCATCCTCTATCGCCAGCTTGGTCCTACCAGGTATCACCACGATGTGGTCAGCCGATTTCGCCAACGTTGAGTCCTTGTGGGACGTGATCGCAATAACCTTGGCGGTCATCTCCTTCCCTGCGGTCGCGGCGTTGACCGCCATCTTCGTTTCGCCAGATCCAGATATGCAGAGGATCACATCGTTTACTCCCATAGCAGGGGTTATGGTTTCGCCGAGCACATAGACGTTGAAGCCTAGGTGCATCAGCCTCATAGCAAATGCACGCCCCGCGAGCCCGGATCGCCCTGCGCCGACTACAAGGATTTTATTGTTGGACTTCAGGGTCTCGACGAGCATCTCTATCACGCGATCTACCTGCCCGTCATCTATGATCTTGGATGCGTACAGAACGTAGTTAGCGATCTCCTGCATGAAGCGCTTGACGAAACATTCCTTAGCCGCCATAGTCATCAGACGTTAAGAGATTAGCCTTTCAATTTAAGTTTATTCTTACAATACGGGCGCGCACCGGTCAGAGCGGCGCTGAAAACAAAGAAGGGGTGATTTTTTAACGTGCTTTTACATTGCAATCATGACCCCCGCCTAATCAAGGGACTGAGAGGAGGAGGCGCAGGGAGAGGAGGGCAAAGAAGGAAGCCAAGGCGATTGACACGAAGAGGGCGTCCTTGCCACCGAATCGGAGCACATAGATGGATGTCCTCTTCTTGCTTGCACCGAATGCGCGCGACTCCATCGCATCCGCCACCAGCTCCGCCCTCCTGAACGAGCTAATTATCAGCGGGATCAATACAGGGATGTAGTTCTTGACACGCGCCACGAGATTTCCCTTCTCCATCTCCAGACCCCTTGATTTTTGGGCATCCATAATGTACTGAGCCTCCTTGCTCAGCGTGGGGACGAAGCGCATGGCCATATTGAACGTTAGCGCGTAGTCGTAGGGTATCTTCATCTGCACCATGGACTGCGTCATGTCTTCAGGCGACGTCGTCAGGAAGAAGGTGGAGAATATTGAGATGAGGGAGATGAATCGTATCGCCATCGAGAGGCTGCTGAGGACCGCCACCTCAAGCGTATTTCCGCCCCAGAAATAGAGCGCCAGGAGGTTGAAAAGGAATATGAAGGCAACGAATATGAAGGATCCGCGTATCGAGATGGCCCACTTGCTGAAGACCCTTGCGATCGCAACCATCGGCAGCGAAGACGCAAATATCATGATTAGGACGAGCGGGTTAGAGTAGAGGATGGCGAGCGCCATGAAGAGCATCAGATAGACGAGCTTGGCGCGCGGGTCCAGGGCATGGATGGGGGTGGTCCCCCTGCGGTACTCGAAGCCTTTGAAGACCTTCACGCCTTGGCGCCCCCAATAAGTTTGGCGAGGCGGGCGACGACATCGTCTAGCCTTATTGATGGTGGGTCCAACCCCAGCTCCCAAGATATCTCGGCGAGCTGCGGCGGCACGAGCGAGGCACGCTCAAGGATGTCCCTCCTCACGAGGACGTCCCCGCTCTGTCCGTCGGCGATCACCCTACCATGTGACATGACGACCACCCGCGGTATGTAGTCGGAGACGAACTCCATGTCGTGGGTCACAACAAGCACGGTCTTTCCCTGCTGATTGAGCTTATGAAGCAGGGAGGCCATCCGAACCTTCTGTCGGTTGTCCTGGCCTGTTGTTGGCTCGTCCAGTATGAGCACCTCCGGACCGTAGCAGAGTACGGAGGCCAACGCGAGCCGCTTGCGCTCTCCCCCGCTCAGCATGAACGGCGACCTGCCGGCATACTGCGACAGCTCGAACTCAGAGATTGCCCACTCCGTTCTCCTCTTGATCTCGTCGGGAGGCAGCCCGAAGTTGACTAGCGCGAACGAAAGCTCCTTCTCAATGGTCTCGGCAAAGAGCTGGTGGTCAGGGTTCTGGAAGACGAGCCCGACCTTCCTTGCCAGCGACGCGACGGTCACCGCCTTCGAGTCGAGCCCGCATACGGTAACCCTTCCCTCTGACGGCTTGAGGAGGCCGTTGATATGTTTCACAAGCGTCGTCTTGCCGGCGCCATTCTCACCGACTATAGCGACCAGTTCGCCGGCGCCGATATTGAGGTCGATGTGGTCTAGCGCGTTAATGCCGGGCATATAAGAGTAGGTGACGCCTTCTAATGAGATCAACGCAGGTCGCCTCTCAGCAGCTTAAGGAGGTCCCTTGGGGTAAGCGGCATCCACCTTTCCAGCTCCGGTCGCTGGCGCAACGCCTTGGCAACCAGGACGGCCTTTGGGACGCCTATGCCGAGGTTCGCCGCTGTGTCGGAGTACAGGACGTTCTGCGGGGCACCATCGAGCACTATCTTCCCGGAGTCGAAGATGACACAGCGGTCCGCCAAGTGGCTTACCATCTCAAGGCGGTGCTCGACCAGCAGTATCGTCACTCCGACCGAGTTTAGGTCGACCAGAACGTTGAGGACAGACTTCGCGCTCATGGGGTCGAGGTTCGCCGTCGGCTCGTCGAGGACCAAAACCTTCGGCTTCATCGTAAGTAGGGCGGCTATCGCGACCTTCTGCTGCTCACCGCCGCTGAGCTCGTCGGGAGACTTGTCCCTCAGGTGGGAGATCCCAACTATGTCGAGCGCCTCGTCGACGCGCATTATTATCTCTTCGCGAGGGAGGGCTAGGTTCTCTGGTCCGAATGCGACCTCACGCTCTACTGTCGTGCAGAAGAGCTCGTTCTCAGGATTTTGGAATACGAGGCCCACGCGCTGCGCCAGCTCGAATACAGGCCTCTCGGTGGTCACAAGACCGTCCACGACTACCCTTCCGCTGAACTTCCCACCGTAGGAGTTCGGTATGAGACCGTTGATAGTCCGGCAGAAGGTAGTCTTGCCGCATCCGCTGGGTCCCGAGATTACGATGAACTCGCCCGAGTCCGCCTTAAAATTTATGTCTATGAGGCTTGGCTGGGTCGATTCGGCATAGGTGTAGCTGAGTGATTCGACCTCGATGATAGCCAAGCGCGTCACCATGGGGAGTAAAATGGGAATAGCTACCTTTAATAAATGTAGCTACTCATTTCTTGGTATTAATAGCCTTAAGGTCTTGCTCCCTCAGACCCAGTTTCGAGAATATCAGGGAGAGAGTCTTTGAGGTTACCTCGTCAGAGGTGGCTGAGAGGTTGACGCTCGCCGCAGTCGGGTGTCCGCCCCCCTGACCGGCAAAGGCAACTGCCAGGGGCTTCATTATGTCGCTAGAGAGGTTGAGGCCGGTCATCCTGTGGAATTTGTCGGTGGACCTCCCGGTCAGCCTCAGCGCACCCTTTTCCTCGTGTATTATGAACGCTAAATCTGCACCTATGTCCGTTAGCGCCCTTGCAACGGACGCCTCAAACGACCCGACCCTCGAGAAGGCTATGAGCCACTCGCCGGCCTTGTATATCTTCACCCTCGAAGCCCCCTTCAGGCGCGCCATCCTCTCCGATGCGCCCTGTTCATTTGTAAGCATCTCCACCGCGAGCCTTAGGCTCGCCCCCTTATGCATCATCCCTACCACAGCTCGTATCGCCGTGTCGGGTGGCAACAGGAAGCGGCGCGAGTCGTAAACTATGCCGGTAACGAGCCCTTGGAGCGCCTTGACGTCCAGCGTTGACTTGTCCAACAAAGCGTAGACGATCTCGCATGTGGAGGATTTATTCTTGATTACGCTGTATAGCGCGGCGGCGGCTGCTTCCTTGTCCCTTACGTGGTGGTCGATGAGGACATAAGGCACATCCTTGGCAACGACCACCTCCTTTACAGAGGGTATCTGGGCCATCGACGGCATATCGACGAGTATGACGAGCTCAGTTTCTTCTGGAAGCGAGTCTTCGGCTGAGATGCCAAGGTAAGAGACGAGCCTCGAAGAGACGGCCCCGATGCCGTCAGGGGCGACGACCGCTATGTCTATACCGGGGAGGGTAGCCTTCAAGGAGGTCATTATGGCGAATGCTGAGCCGAGGCAGTCTGGGTCTGCATTCGGATGGCAGACCACCCTTATATTCCCATAATTCGAGGCGACCTCGGCGATCCTGCTCAAGGCCTTTGCCCCTTCATCAATAAATCGATCTCGCTCAGGGCAGCATCAGCAGCACCGTCGGCAAGAGCCTCGACGTCGATGTCGACTACAGGGTCGAGCTCAATAGAAACGTCAACCGAGAAGTCATTTCCGCCGCTCCTCTCTGCAGAAACGGCAATTTCCAATGATCTGATGAGGCTTCGGTCGACCTTTGAGAGGATATACCTCCGAGCCGCGGCTTCACCGCTCTCGCACACTGCCGCAAGGTCTACCGGAGCCACCAAGGGAATCACGACCCTTGGATGGGACCCTTAGCCATGTTTACCTGGTCCATGATCGTCTTCCTGAGCGCTTCCAGCTGAGCCTTGAGCCTCTGCTCCTGCTTCTCGATAGTCTTTATCCTTAGGTCGGTCTCTTCATTCTTCTCGGTCAGTTCTGCGACTACCTTGGCCTTCTCTGTCTTGAAGAGCAAGACGCCCACAGACTTATAGACCACGGCATCGTCTGGGAGGTTCTTGCTCTCCCCCAACGCATGGTCAATCTCCTTGGACTCTAGCTCAAACTGCCGCTTCCGCAGCACAATATTGTTGAGTTGCTCCTGAAGCTCCTGGAATCGCATGAGCTGGTTCTGAACCTGTGGCGGTATCTGTTCTGCCATCTTCAATCACCTTTTAATTTAGCAATCTCTAAAGAAGTATAAATCCATCTTATATAAGAATTGAGTAGTGCACGCATCGGCGCAACGGACGACGCGTCTATCTTTAACACAAGTGAGCAGCCCTGCTGCTCGATCGTTATCGATGCCGACCTAGGCTTTGTCGTCCTGACCTCCGGCATCAGTGATGCGCTAAGGCTAATCGCTAGGGGCTCGTCCCCCACATCTATGATCAGCATGGAGCTTATGGCGCGGCTCACCATTTGAAGTCCTCCAGGTATATCGCCGGTCCGCACGGCTTCTTGGAGGAGCTGTCGATAAAGAATATCTCGGCGAAGTACTTCTCGCTCGTTGTAAGGTAGACGTCGACGGTCTTGCCTACGGGGCCGGCGGCGAGACCTCCCAGTCCTTGGAGGCCCATTGCCTGAGAGAGGGCATCATAGAGCCCATCAAGGGATTCTGACTCCGGCTTGATCATCCTCAGGGGTCTGGCGCGGGTCTTGCCCGACGATTGGGAATTCAGATCCCGCTTCAGCTGCACCCTTTTGATCAGCAGTGAGGCTATGGCGGATGGCTTGTCGCCGGAGGAGTCATAGCACTCTATCACCTTCGGCTCTCCGAACCTGCTGTTTATGACCCACAACCTCGATGCGCCAACCGCCTTCGAGTAAGCAGCGAGGTATGCCAGCCCCGACTTGCCCCTCGTGAGGTATCTGAAGTCACATGACGTGGAGACGAGATCATTGCAAAAAGTCCTCGTCCTCGGGCTTGGCCTGAGGGAGGTGCAGAGTAGAATGGTCATGGGAATGACCGGTTCTACTTACTGCCATAGGATTTAGTGCTCTTCAGCTCCTCAGGGGTCAAGGTCTTGCCCAAGGTGGTCTGGGAGACGAATGCGCCGCCCGCAAACTTGACTCCGCAGGACTTGCACTCCCAGACTCCTGCGGCCACCCTTGATAGGGCGTCCATCGTTCGACACTTTGGGCAGCGCCGCCCCTGCTTCGCCTTGGTCTCGATGGTGAGGACCCTCTTCCGCGGTGTGGCGCCGTAGCGTTGGGCAAATCTCCCTGAAGACTTCACCGATTTCGTCTTAGCCATTAATGTTCACCTTTGAAGATACGAGACTTCTCAACTCCTGGCTTTTAAGCTTAGCTAGCTCGACCGCCCTCGTTACCTCTTCAATCGTCATATAGCCAGCCTCGCCCTTCTGCATGGCGCATAGCATGAGCGACTTCTCGTCATCGCCCTTCTGCATGAATGCGACGCTGAGCCTGCAGTCGAGCACCTCCTCCTCCTCGAACGAGGGGTCGGCGAATAGCTTGTCGCCAATCTTGGCCAGCGTGACGTTTATAGGCACTATGCCAGAGAATGGCATGGGCAGCTTCTTGCCGGTCAGCTCGACCGTATCCCCCTTCACCTTAGCCTCAGGCATCTTCGCAGAGAGGAGCGCGCAGAGCCCGGCAAGCGCGGCAGTGTCTATCAGATTGCCACAGTGGTCGAGTATGTAGAGGTCGACATGGCAGATCCAGACCCTCTTGCCCGGCTCGATGCAGAGCTTCGAGGTGTCGAGCATCTTTGACTCCCGCAGACCTCTGTCAACGACCCTAGCCAGCTCTACCGCCGTCTCGTCGGGCTTGCCCGGCTCGAACTCAGGCGATGCGAACGGGACAAACTCCGCACTGACCTGCATCACCCCCTCGTTTGGCGTGTCTGGGAACGGGTCGCCAATCTCGAACTTCACGCCTGCGGTGACGCGCGTTCCGCCAAGAATGACGGTTGCCGATCCCTCAGCCTTGTCTATATCTCCGATGATTATCTCGATGTTGCGATAGTCAGTTAGGCTCCGCCCATCGGTCCTCTTTCCACTGTCAGACAACTCAATGATTTGCTTCCTCTTAACGACAGGTATTATGCGAGCGCTCATGACTCATGCCTCCTCATTGCTAGACTCACTAACCTTGAAGTGCGCCTCGATTGCATCCCTCTGCAACCGGTAGACCTCAAGGCAACCCTTCTTGAGCATGTCGATGGACCGCGCGAACTCCTCCTGGGTGATCTGCCCATCCATTTGGAGGAGGGTCACGGCATTCTTAGAGGGCATATATGCCATAGGCATATCAGACTCCCCTTCTTTGTCCTCCTTGTCTTGAACGTCCAGGACTAGCTGCCCATCGACCTTGCCTACAGCTATGCTGGCGACCAGGTCGCGCATCGGTATTCCGGCGTCGACGAGCGCCAGCGAGGCGGCAGAGATTGCGGCGCACCTTGTGCTGCCATCAGCTTGGAGGACTTCGATGAATATGTCGATGCTCGTGCGCGGGAAGTATTCGGTAAATACCGCTGGACTGAGCGCCTCCCTGATGACCTTTGATAGCTCGGTCTCCCGCCGCGAGGGCGCAGGCGACTTCCATTCCTCGACAGAGAACGATGCCATTCTATAGAAGGCATCGATCCTTGCTTTGTCTGCAAGTGCAAGGTGCTTTGGATGGGATTCCCTTGGACCCATCACACCAACGAGTATTTTTGTCCTGCCCCATTCAACGTAAGCCGAGCCATCGGTGTTCTTCAGTACGCCAATATCGAACTTGATCTCCCTAAGCTCATCGATCTTTCTACCATCGTTTCTTATTCCATCATCACTAATCAGTTTTTCAGTTGCCATCTAATCACCTTCTATTGCTTACAAGATATTCGCGGATTCTGTCAGTGAGTCCGCTCGTGTGGGCTTCGTCCGCGATCTTCTTGATCGCCGCTGCGACGTAAGCCTCATCATCCCTGCTCTTGCCAGAGATCCAGACGCGACCATTCTGCCCAACCATTATCTGAGCATTGGTCTCCTTCTTCAGCATACTTATCATAGAGCCCTTCTTCCCAATTATCCTTGGAACTCGTGTTGCTTCTACATCGATAACGGTTCCCTTCTGGATCTTGCCGAGATTATGATCCCTGCAAGATAGCGAGGGGTTCCTTGTCCTATCAAATGCAATGACCGAGGCGATCACCATCTCGCCTACATCAAGGTACTTCCTTGCATCCTCCCTCATAGGGTTCAGAGGCTTCGAGAGGTACTCAGATGCAAAGAGGATCCCTTGGTAGGGCGAACGTATATCCAGCATCCAAGCTGTCGGTATGCACTCTATGACCTTGCCTATTACGATGTCACCAGGCTGCGGAAGGTAGCAGCCCCTCAGGGGTATGACCGAGATGAGGTCATTCCTAAGATCTGCCAGCCCAACGATCGACGCAAAGTACTTGTCTGCATCCTGGTACACATTAAATCCCGGTTGATATCTGCCCTCGGCTAGAAGGGTGCCGGGCACAACTAGCTGCCTTTGTTCAAAATTCACTGGAATATTTACCACCCTCATATTTTCTTTGCAATATTGATCTCTGCGCTGCCACGGGTCATGTCATTGACCCGGTCAACAAATGTCTGCTGCATCCCCGCTGGCAGCACTATCTCTCCAAACCATGACCCATCATGCTTCCATTCGGAGCGCGTGACGCTGCCGTACTTGGAGACGGCACTGCTTACCCTTGAAGCGTACTCCTTAGATACGGAGATGGTCAAAACGACCTGCGATATCTTCAGTGGAAGGTCGACACGGAGCAACTTTATTGCCTCCTGCGCCTGCTCCTCAACGGTCTTGAAGGGATCAATGTTGAGCCTTACATGCTCCAAGGCGTTCTCAATTCGCTGGGGCGGATGGGGAAGTCCGCTCTTCGGGTCGATGCAGTTCTTTACGATGAAGGCGATTATCTGCTTCCGTTTGTTCTCTACCATCTCTCGCCTCTGCTCGGTAGTCAACTGAAGCTCGCCCTTCCGGATTATGGTCGTGGCGATTGCCTTGATGTCATCGGTGCCGAAGTTCTTCTTGACCGATTCGTCGGATGCTTTAAGCGCTTTCCTCGAGTCTTTGAAGACGGTCTCGCTTACAAGAAGGGACTCGAAGTCTACGTCCTTCCCACTCTTAAGCTCCCAGGCCAAGTCAGGGTCAACCAATATCTCAAAGTGCTCTCCCTTAATAGTCAGCCTGGCGACCAGAGACTTGTCCTCTTTAGGCATTTCCAGCCGCCTTCAAGCCATCTATATATCTTTCGAGATCCTTTGCCGGAAGAGAGGAGAACTTGCCATTCTCGACGCCGATCACCGCCACCTCGACCCTCGTGGGGTCGAGACCGCCCTCGACCACCGTGGCAAGCGCCTTGAGCGCCAAAGTTATCCCTGACTCGACGGCCAGGTTCGGGGCGTAATTCTTCTCGAAGAAATCGTTCACTGGCTGGCTGCCCGCTCCGATGGCATAGGCAAAGTATCCGGCATAGCCGCCGCTTGGCTCGGTCATGAAGAGCCTAGGCCCGAACTTGTCGATGCCTGCAACCATGAGCGAGACGCCGAATGGGCGCACGCCCGCGTGCTGAGTGTAGATCTGGTTTATCTCGCTCACCTTTTTAGTAAGGACCTCGACGTCTATGACTTCGTCATATAGCATTCTGTTGATCTGCGCTTCTTGACGGGCCTTTTCAACGAGTATTCGAGCGTCTGAGAAGAGCCCCGCGAAGGTTGCTCCTATGTGGTCGTCTATCTTGAGGATCTTCTCTATCGACGAAGGGTCAATAAGCGAGCCTCCCTTCTTCTTCTCGACCGCGAGGACGACACCATCGGAGCATCTTACGCCCAGAGCGGTTGACCCTCTCCTGACGGCTTCGAGCGCATACTCGACCTGAAAAAGCCTGCCGTCTGGCGAGAAGATCGTTATAGCACGATCGTATCCCATACCTGGAGGACTGAACATATCCAATCACCATACAATAATGTAATGAGCCTGATCCTAACACTACTTTAATCCTTCAGATTAAAAGTTTAAGCTAATTTAATATGCTTTTCGATAACTGTTCTTATTATCCTTTGAAGACGTTACGGGGGAAGGGGTCGCGGGCGGTCACTCGATGGCCAGGGCGGTGAGCAGGTCCCTCTCGGTGAGTATGCCGATGATACTGCCGCCGTCCTCGACTAGGACTGCCCCCACACAGCTCGTCCTTATCAGGGGGGCGACCTCACCAAGCTGGAGGTCGCTCTTGACTAGAACGACGCCGGTCCTCATTATGTCGCTCACGGGGGCAGAGAGGACCTGATCCATCTCGTCGAGAAGAACGCGCCTGAATGCTGACCCCTCGCCGATGTACTTGACTATATCGGTGGAGGCCACTATCCCTACGACCGTATCCCCCTTAACTATAGGGATCCTACGGAATCCATTCGAGGTCATTAGACGGGCAGCCGATTTGATGGAGATGTCAGAGGATGCCATAAGGGGGTTCCGCGTCATGTAGTCGCTCACCCTCTCAGTCATGGCCCTGCCAGAGAGGTACCTGATGACATCGTACTCAGTGATTATGCCAACTAGCACGGATTCCTTGTCAACTATTGGTACGGCGCCTACGTTCTCGTTGATCATCTTTGCCAAGACATCAGAGAAGTTGGAGTCGATCGAAGCAGAGGTCGCTTTGGACATTATGGAGTCTAGAGGGGCGTATAACGCCGAGAAGAACCTGCCTCCGTACTTCATCTTGACGATGTTGTAGTATTCGCCGCCCCCAAAGAAGTTGACCATGTCGGTCGCGGTAACTATCCCCTCCAGCCGCCCCCTCGCATCGGTTATCGGGATCCTCCGGATGCTCTTTGATATCATTATCTCGATCCCCCTTATTATTGGCGAACGAGAGGTGGCTGAGAAGACGGGCTTCTGGATAATGTATTCGAGTTCTTTGGGTTTGCTAAAGACCGCGCTTGAGAAGTTTGGAGTCCCGTCGCTCCTCAGGATACCACGGATTACCTTTGGAGGCATCGATAAGAACACCTTGTAACAGTACTGTTGGCGAGTTAGAAAAATGTTTGTGGCACTGAGCGTGGGCAGATTAGTGATGGCTGTTGAGGTCACAGTGAGTTGATGCGCGACTTGTTCGCTTCGTAGAAGTCGGGCATGAGCTTCATAACGAGGGAGAGCATCTGTTTGTCGCTTATCGACAGTGCCTTGCCAGACTCGAATATCTTGAGGATCTCATTGTATATCTTCATGACGCCGGGATGGTCCTTGTCTATCTTCTCGCCGTTCTTGAGGGCGAAGTAGTAGTTTATCCAGAAGGCGACGCCAGCATTACCGGAGTATGGCGTGATCGAGACGCCTGGTGGTACGCCTAGGAGCCTCTCTGTGTCGAATGGCAGATACATCTCGATGTTCTTAAGGACCCCGTCCGCGTGTATTCCTGCGCGCGTTATGTTGAAGTTGCGCCCCACGAGCGGGTAGAAGGGCGGAATGCTGTACCCCAACTGCGCCTTGTAGAATCTAGCAACGCTCGTTATTGCCAACGTGTCCATGCCGTCAAGGGTCCCCTTTAGGCCAGCGTATTGGAACACCATCGCCTCCAGCGGGACGTTCCCGGCCCTCTCGCCAATCCCCAGCAGGGTTGTGCTGTTGAGCGAGGCACCGTACATCCATGCGGAAGTTGCGTTGGCTATCCCCATATGGAAGTCATTGTGCCCGTGGAATTCGAGCCACTCGGATGGGACGCCAGCGATATGGCGCAGCACGAACATGATCTTTGGGATGCTCCTCGGCAGCGATGCTTGAGGCCACGGCAGCCCAAGCCCTAGCGTGTCAGGAACCCTTATCTTGACGGGCAGCCGGTACTTCTCCGAGAGTGCCATCAGCCTCTTCGCGAACGGCACGACCACCCCAAGGATGTCGGCGCGTGTCGCGTCCTCGATGTGGGCGCGCATAGATATGCCCTGCTTGAGCCCCTCCTCGATTACATCAAGGTACTTCGATATGACCTGAGAGCGGCTTAGACCTTTGAACTTGTAGAATATATGGTAGTCGGATATCGACGCCAGCATACCGACCTCCTCGACCTTAGCCTCCTTGGCAAGCTGCAGGTCGTCCTTGCTGGCCCTTATCCAGCCGGTTATTCCAGGGTACTGCAGCCCGAGGGCGCGGCACTGCTTGACGGCTTCCTTGTCTCGGTGCGTGTAGAGGAAGCACTCTGTCATAAGCACCTTCCCCTTGGGACCGCCTATGCTGTTCAAGTATTTGTAAAGCTTGACGATCTGATCGACGGTGTACGGCTCTCTTGCCTGCTGCCCGTCCCTGAATGTGGTGTCGGTTACCCAAAGATTCTCAGGCATCTCCATTGGCACCGTGATTCCATCCCACGTTGCCTTAGGAGGCGCGTCGAATGGAAAGATATCCTTGTAGACCTTTGGGGTCGGGTCGTCGGATATCTCAATATCAGGGGCATCTGCTGATTCTGCCCTGATAGCCTTGATCAAGGCATCGCGATCGCAACCGTCAATATTCACCACCAGTTCCTCCATGCAAAACAGAAAGGGTATGAATACGCCATATAATTTAAATATATCGGAATTTATTTATTATTTTTTTTATGTTTATGCGTTAAATACTGAAAAATATTCATAAAAAATGGCAAGTATCTGTATGGAAAAGTTCAAGACCAGATCTACGGCGATGAAGAGGGGGGTAAAAATGACGGGCATATATCAATTTATAGCAAGGTTTACTTTGCATATGTAAAGTGGGCGCAGGGCTTTCCCTGCGGGGCTTTCGCCCTCAGTCCGTCGCGGAATCAACATCTTTAGCATTCTGATTGACTGGGACGGCCTCTTCATCCCCATCACGTAATCTCATCTGAATAGCTTTTATTCTTTCTCTAGCGTTCTTGATCGATCCAGTCGCGAAGACCGATGATGCCACGCCCTTGAAGATTGCCGGTTCTCTGGGGTCGCACAGCCGCCTGAGCGCGAATTGGTCCATCCTTACCAGGGCGTATGCCCCCTCTTGAAATATGAGCCTCATCCTCGTCTCCTCGCCCAAGGCGGCGTGGAGGGAAGAGATGAGGTCGCCGGTCGTCGCGCCTGCTGCGATCCTGAATGCGACGTATCTCCGCCTGTACGGCTTACACTTCATGCGGTAGCGCCCCCTCCGGCATTAAGGATTCGGCGCAGTTGAACAAGAATATGGCGATCCCCCTAAGACAGCGCGAGCGCCTCAAGAACAGAGGAGAGGTCATTCTTCCTGACGTTTAAGCCTATCCTTACTCGTATCACATCGTCCTCGTCCGAGAGCCTTGCGGTGCCGAGGAATGCCATCTGCTTGCTCAGCCTGATGAAGACGTTGGATTGCCCGTCGTAGAACGTCAATATGCGGTCCTTAAGCCTGAGCCGGTCTCCGACAGGCAGTATCTTGAGCATATAGTCGACCGCCTCACGGGCGGCGCCCTTCTCATTCACGACTGCTTGTATGAGGACGATCCGGTTTCCGTGGTGGCCCTCTGCTGCAGACGAGGTTATTTCGAGGGAACCCCTCAGCTGCGGGGGGGTAAGACCAGCGAGGGCTGCCCTGACCTTGGACTCGTCCTCCGTCGAATGGGCTATTGTGCTTAAGTAGACTGCTCTTATTGTCAATTGCCCACCCCTGAAGGATGCTGGCTTATGTCTGTCATCCGCCGATGCCATAAAAGATCGCGCCCCTAAAAAAATAGGGCTTTAAGGCTTATAGCCTTTCTATTCCTTCTTGTAGTTCACCGAGCGACCCTTCCCAAACTTCTCCGCGCCCTTGCCGCTCCTGAATAGCCCCCTTGCCTTCCTGCCGGCTGGCGAGAGCCCCTTAAATACCCTGCCGCGCTGTGCCGGAGACGCAACCCAAGCGAGGTTCTTGTCGGACAGTATGGATGGGCTAAAAGGATCCACGAGGATTACCTCGTACCAAGCGTACCTGCCATCTGAACCGACCCAGTAGCTGCCGAGGACCTCCATATTGGGGAACTTCCTCGCAACCCTCTCCTCGGCGACCCACCTTGTGCTCTTCCTTGAAGTGATGCCGTAGACGCCCATCCTCTTTGGGCGCCTCCCTGAACTGGGCCGCTCTACGTTCATCGGACCCCTAATGATCCTGACTCGGGCAACCACTATGCCTTGCTTCGCCTTGTAACCAAGTGAGCGGGCCTGGTCAAGCCTCGTAGGGTTCTCAATGGTCACGATAGCAGGACTCCTGCGCCATGAAACGAGACGCTTGCTCCGGAGTTCCCTGACGAGCCCCTCGCTTGGCTTCTTCCAAGCCTCACCGATATACTTGTATGCCGACATTGCCGCATCAACCGCAGACTACAGCGTTCTAAAGGCGTTAATAATGTTTTCGGCTATAGCGATGGCGCCTACTACCTGAGCCTCACGGGTCTGGGCCCCTATATGGGGGGTGACGATCACGTTTGGCATCCTGACGAGATCCAGCTCTTGGGGCTCGACCGGCGGCTCGTGCTCGAGGACGTCCAAGGCTGCGCCAGCCAGCTTGCCAGATTTTAGAGCGTCGGTCAGCGCCTTGGTATCGACGACCTCGCCGCGCGAGGCGTTGATGAGGCAAGCGCCGCGCTTGAATGATGAGATCAGCTTCGAGTCAAACATATGAGTGGTCTCGGGCATGAGCGGGACGTGTATAGTCACTATGTCAGACCTCATTACAACCTCCTCTACGGTCGCTGCGCGCTCAGCATTGAGCCTCTTCAGCGTGGCTTCGTCCACTACGACGTCATAGACGAGTATGGACATGTTGAAGGCTTTGGCCCTCTCGGCGACTGCCCTGCCTATTCTTCCGAATCCGACCACGCCCAGGACCTTGCCATTGAGCTCGGAGCCAATAAACCGCTTCTTCTCCCATAGCCCTTTCTTGATCGACTCATTCGCGAGGTGGACTGACCTGACGAGGCAGAGCATCATTGCCATGACGAGCTCTGCGACGGCGACCGTCGACATCTGGGGGGTGTTCACAACCTTGATCTTTGCCTCCTCGGCGGCCTTTGCATCGATGTTGTCAAGCCCAACGCCCACCCTGCCAATTAGCTTCAGCTTAATGCCGGCCTCGATTATGGTCTTGGTGACCTTGGTCCTGCTCCTCACGACCAATACGTCGTAGTCCTTTATAGCAACCTTCAGCTCGTCTGGGGTAATGTCGAAGTCCTCGGTAACCTCGAAGCCCGCCGCACGCAGCTTCGAGGTGGCGAGGGAATCAACTTCGTCGGCTATGAGTACCTTCATCAGCATCAACTCGCACAGTGGTGGATAGGGCACGCCGAATAAAATATCTTATGTTCCACGCGAGATCAGGCTACCCGACCACCGCCCCCCGCGGCTTGCACTCCCCCTTAGAGGGGCGTTCACGAGCGCGTTAGGGCATAGCGCCACTGCAAAAGCGTTATAGCAGGAATGTGTGAATTCACCTATGTCCAGCAGGGGGCATCGTTTGTTCCGTTACCGCGGACGGGTAGCTGAGAGAGATGATAGCAGGCATAGTTGGCAAGACAAACGTTGGAAAATCAACGTTCTTCTCCGCCGCAACGTTGGCGCCATCAAAGATAGGGCCATACCCATTTGTGACGATAGAGCCGAACAGGGGCGTGGGCAGCATCAGGGTGAGGTGCGTCTGCAAGGAGCTAGGAGTAAGCGACAATCCGAGGAATGCGGTCTGCCACAGCGGCACAAGGTGGGTGCCGGTAGAGTTGATCGATGTTGCAGGCCTGGTTCCCGATGCGCATAAGGGCAGGGGGCTCGGCAACAAGTTCCTTGACGACCTCAGGCAGGCCGACGGCTTCATACATGTGGTTGATGCGGCGGGCATGACCGAGGCCAACGGCAACGTCTGTGCGCCTGGAACGAGGGACCCGGCGGACGACGTGAGGTTCCTCGAGTACGAGATCGCGATGTGGATGTTCGGGATCCTGAAGAAGGACTGGGAAAAGATAGTAAAAGGCGTCATCCAGCTGAAGGAGGATCCTGTAGCGCTTCTGACGGAGAGGCTCACGGGGCTGATGTTCGCGAAGAAGAACGTGCTGACCGCCCTAAAGTCGAGGGATGAGCTGAGCAAGAGGATCGACCTGTGGGGCGACGACGAGATAATGATCTTTGTGGATGCGCTGAGGAGGGGGTCCAAGCCCATGGTGATAGCAGCGAATAAGATAGACATCCCCATTGCGGAGGAGAACCTCAAGAGGCTGAAGGACGAGTTTAAGGGATACACGATAATAGGCTGCGCGGCTGAGGCAGAGCTGGCACTCAGGCTAGCCTCAAAGAAGGGTCTGATAAGCTACATGCCAGGCGACGGGAAATTCGCGATAAACCAGGGAGCGCAGCTCACGGATAAGCAGAGGGAGGGTCTGAAGAAGATAGAGGCTATACTGAACTCGTTCGGTAGCACGGGCGTTCAAGATGCGATAGATGCGGTCTACAAGAAGGAGCTCAGGATGATCCCAGTCTTCCCCGTCGAGGACGCGAACAAGTTCACCGACCACAAGGGGAATGTCCTCCCGGACACACTGCTCGTGCAGGAGGGCACTACGGCGAGGGGGCTCGCATACAAGATACACACTGACTTGGGCGATGGCTTTCTATACGCGATCGACGCAAAGACTGGGCAGAAGATCGGCGAGGATTACCAGCTGAAGGAGAGGGACGTTATAAAGATAGTCTCGGCTAAGGGACTTAGGGGCTAGGCTACCGGCGCGGTTCAACGATAGGGCTATCGCAGGGTACGCTCGTAGTATCCAGGGAGCCTCTTCGCGCCGAAGCTCCTCACGCCGTGCTCGGAGATCCTCCTTTTGAGCGAGGCGGCATAAGCCCGCGATATCTCGCCCCGCTTCTCCATGAAGCAGACTATCTCCATTGCCTCCTCGTCCGTGCTGCAGCGCTGGATGAAGTCCAGCACGGAGGGGTCGTAACCGCGCCCTCGGTCCAGCTTGATTGCACTCACCCTGTGGCAACCGTCTTCGCGCGGTACTCCGGAGTTCCCGTCCACCTCCTCGTGGAGGTGAGGATAGCTCTTCTTGAGCTCCTTCTCATCGATCCCCTTCATCTAAGACACCGCACGACCGCATGTATTCTCGTTCAAGAGAAGATTTCGGCACCGCCCCTTTTATCGCTTCCCAAGGCAGGGTGTCGCCGATGCCCCAAGGCCTGTACAGATCATCCAGGCTCTTACCCATACCCCTGAGTGTGCGCCTCCATGATCCGAGGTCCCCCCTCCCGCCCGAGGCGATGTCATTTGAGACGAGCAGGAGCGCGTCGCCTGCGGGTGCGCCGCCGGTCGAGAGGAATGCCTGCACCACGCCCCAGCGGTGGTCCATCGACTCCACGCGCCGGATCCCGAGCTCGGAGCATATGCGTGTGAATAGCCTCAGCCTCCGTGCATAGTCCTCCCGCTTGATCATGGAAGCCCACTGGAAGGGGGTGTTGCTCTTCGGGATCATTGGGTTCACGCTGATATGGATCGACCGGGGCTGGAAGCCGGCGGATATGATGCGGCGCAGTAGTGGCGCTAGGCACTCCACGTCCGAATCGGTCTCAGTTGGTATGCCGAGCATGAAGTACAGCTTCAGCGAGGTTATGCCAGCAGCGCGGTACCTTGATAGGCATGAGATGAGAGCCCCATCATCGAATCGCTTGTTTATCGCTTCCCTGAGCCTCTCGGACGGGGTCTCCGGCGCGACCGTTATAGACCTCTGCCCCCCTGCGGAGAGGAGGGATGGCAGCTCGTCGCCCTTTTCAGACACCCTTATCGAGGGGAGGGAGAAGGAGAGGCCCCTGTCGCGCATGGACGAGAGGATCTCAGTGAGGCCCGGGTGATCGAAGAATGATGAGCTTATGCAGGTGACGCGCCTAGATCCCATCCTAGGCACCCCTTCGTCCAAGATGGCAGCTATCCTGCCGGGCGACCTCTGCCTTCGAGGCTGGTAAAGGAAGCACTCCAAGCAGAACCTGCACCCCCGGCTACAACCCCTGCTGATCTCGAGCAGGAATGAGCCAGGGAACCCCTCGGCGCCAGGCTGATGCACCTGCCTCACAGAATGATAGGCACCGTCAAGGTCGTCCACGCGAATCCTCTCGGCGGCGCGCCCCCGCGAGTATATGCCAGGCAGGCTCCTGATCGAGGCGTAATCGCCGCGGCTTGCCAGATCAAGCATTTGGTCGAGTACAGGCTCTGCCTCGCCGATTATGAATAGGTCCACGAAGCGCTCCAGCGGGGATGGGTTGGCAGATGTGGACGGCCCGCCTGCAATCACGACTGGCGAGCGGCGGTTCCCCGACTCGACGGGGATTCCTGACGAGCGGAGCATGTCGAGCATCCTCGTATAGTCCATCTCGTGCTGCATGGAGAATCCCACTATGTCGAAGGCGTCTAGGGGGGCGCCGGACTCCATGCTTAGAGGGGGGACGCCATAGTCGGAGAAGAAGAACCTCTCGCAGAGGCAGTCCTCTCTGTTGTTGATCATCTCGTAGAGCAGCCGCACCGCCAGATTGCTGATCCCGGCGCTGTATGGGCTGGGGTACGCGAGCGCGAATTTCAGCCTGACGTGCCGCCTATCCTTTACGGTAACATTCAGCTCCCGCAGTCTGCCCAAGTCGGCTAACGCCTCTTGTGCATCTCGAATAAGCGCCTCTCGGATACGAGCATGCCCGGAGGCACGTCCCGGTCTAGGGCCGTGTGCGGCGAGATCCAGCTGCCGTATCCGACCTTCACTCCTGGCGAGATGCTGACGTTGATGCCTGTCTTGACGCAATCTCCTAGGAAGGCGCCCAGCTTCTTGCGACCGCTGGAAACCCGCTTGCCCTTTATGAAGGCGCCGACAGGACCCTCGTCGAATCTGAGGTTTGCAGTTATCGTGCCTGCGCCGATGTTGCTTCCTGAACCTATTATCGAGTCGCCGAGATAGGAGAGGTGCCCCACGCGAGAGTCTTCCATGATGATGGATGCCTTGATCTCGCAGGCATGCCCCACTTTGGCGCCCCTGCAGAGGTAGGTATATGGTCTAAGGTAGCAGTTCGGGCCTACCTTGCAACCAGACGATACCCAGACTGGACCTTCGATGTAGGACCCGGAGAGGACTGACGCGCCGCGCTCGACAACTACATTGCCGTGGATTGTGGCTCCCTCCTCGACCTCTCCTTCTATGCGGCTTTCTGTGACGAGAGCGTCCATGAGAATCCTGTTGGCCTCGAGCAGGTTCCATGGTCGACCCACATCTACCCATTGGGCGGTATCCGTTAGGTGGACCCTGAACCGGATGCCCTTGCTCAGCGCGAGGTTTATCGACGAGGTTAGCTCAATCTCACTCCTCTCCGAGACCGGCGTTTCGTCCACGCATGCAAATATAGATGGCTGAAGGATGTATATGCCGCCGTTGATGACGCCCCTCCGCCCGTGGGTTGGCTTCTCCTTTATGGATTCCAGGCGGTCGCCCGACATCATGAGTGAGCCATATTCGCTGATGTCGTCGACGCTGACGCCCAAGATCGCTCCCCCTTGGTTGGCAGCGCCGTTGGCGCCCTCCTCCTCGGAGAGCATCCGCTTAAGTAGCGATGGGTTGAATGCCAGATCACCGTAGACGAGCAGGAACCGCTCATTTCCCAGGTATGGCTGGACGACCTTTAGCGCGTGCCCAGTGCCGAGAAGGTCAACCTGCTCGGCGTAGGTGATACGCAGGCCGAGAGACGATCCATCCCCGAATTTGGACATTATCGCCTCCTTCATGTAGTGTACGGTCATCACGACCTCTTCTATGCCTGCGCCCTTGATTGCCTTCAGAGTGTGCTCCAGCATAGGAGCCCCTGCGACAGGCAGCAGGTGCTTTGGATGGTTTTCGGTATACGGTTCAAGCCGGACCCCTTTGCCAGCAGCAAAGACTACCGCTTTCGTGTCAGTTCACCTATGATAGAATTTATGACCTTGAGCGCCTCGTCTGCCATGGATTCGGCAGCGCTTAACGAGGCTGCCTCAGAGGTGACCCGTATCAGAGGCTCGGTCCCCGAGGGCCTGACAAGTACCCACGACTTGTCGCGCGACTCGGCTCTCACCCCATCTAGGTCCGTTATAGACCCCCATCGGGCGTCGCCAGCAACCTGCAGACGGTAGGCTTCCAGTGCGTGCGCCTTCAGAACGTTCGGGCAGTGCGTCTTCCGCCTCACCAGGTGCATCTGTGGAACCGATTTCGCAACGTCCGATGCGTTGAGCCCCGACGACTCCAAGGCCGCCAAAAACGCAAGCGATGAGAGGACGCCGTCCGGGCAGAGGCTGAGGCTAGGGAATATCCAAGCGCCACATGTCTCGCCTCCGAAGGCACCGCCGGACTTGAGTAGCTCCTCGACAACGTAGGTGTCTCCCACCCTGCATCGGATGACCCTGCCGCCTGCTTTCTCCACCATCATGTCGACGGCGGCAGACGTGTCGACATTGACGACTACCGCCCGACTGCCTACACTCAGGTCGGTAATGCGGGATGCCATGAATGCAAGGGCTGCGTCCTGAGGTATAGGCGAGCCCCGCTCATCCACCGCGGCGAAGCGGTCGCCATCGCCATCGAAGGCGAAGCCGACATCGAGACCTTTCGATCGGACGAGGCGGGAGAGCGCAACAAGGGCTTCCCCAGCGGGCTCAGATCCCCTTCCAGGAAAGCGGCCGTCGGGCATGACGTTGATAGTTGATGGGCAACAACCGGCGTTGTAGTAAGCCATGTGTGCAGTGATTGCTGTCGCGCCGTTTCCCGGATCAAGACCTACCCGCCAGGCACGCGAGAGCGACTGCGAATGCGAGACGTATTCGAGGTACTTGCCGACCCCTGAGCCACTCCTGATGACCCCCAGCTCGCTGTAGCCGACCTTGCTAGGGACGCTCTCAATGATACTGACGAGCTTGAAGTAGAGTGACGACGCCACGGATGCGCCATTGCCGCCGAAGAGCTTGATGCCGTTGTAGTCGGGCGGGTTGTGGCTCGCGGTAACCATTGCCCCCCCGGTTGCGCCCCTCGAATAGAAGGCGACGGCAGGGGTTGGTGCGAGCCCAAGGAACCTGACGTCGGAGCCTGAGGCGGAGATTCCAGAGGCGAGGGAGGTTGCGAGTAAAGGCGAGGAGAGGCGAGGGTCCATGCCTAGAACTAACTCCCCTCTAGACTCGTTGCCGTATGCGAGCCCGACGCTGAAGCACAGCTCGGGGGAGATCTCATAGACCGCAATACCCCTGAACCCAGAGCTGCTGATGAGCTCGCGCAAATCTTTATGTCACCAAGTAATGATTCTGTCGGGAAATAGAAATAGGTTTAGGTCACGCAGCAATGCCTCTCCTACTGCCGCGCGGCGCTGGCATGTAAATAAAGGATGCTGCAGTTCTTCATGGGGCGCCGTCACTTGGTAGTAGCCGGCACAGGTGCTGCCTCGGACTGCGGCATGCCCGTCGAGACCAGCTCGCTCTTGCGAACCTCGATCTTCCTGAGCGGGTACACCGACTTGGCGGCGTTGTAGATCTCCGATGCGATCTTGCCCAAGACCAGCTGCTGAGCCAGCTCGTCGTAGAGGAACTGGGCGCTCTTCTTGTTCACTGTATCTTCCATGAGGCGCCTTATCGAGTGCTTCTGCGAGCTCTTGGTCCTTACCGTTGAGAGGGCGATTATGCCAACCCGTACCTTGAACCCGTCCTTCGTGGTCATGTTGAACATGCCATCGATCCTTGAGCTGCCCCTCCGCACGAGGCTCCTGAGGTAGTCTCTGGCTAGGTCGTGCCCTATGAATATGGTATAGGCCTTATCGCCTTCGACCCTAGTTATCTTGAAGTGAAGGTTGACATGAAGCAGTGAGAAGTCCTCAGTGATGTTGTAAAGGGTCGTCCCAAGGACTCGCCCTACCAGCTTCTGCGGGTCATCAGAAAGGGTCTTCCCGATCTCAACGTTGCCAAAGGCGCCAGGGGCAACGACGACATACCACTTCTTCTGACGCCATTTATCCTTCAATTTAGCAGTAGTCTTTTGCTCAGACATCGGTCTCACCGCAGTATCAGAGAGAGCAAAAGTAGAACCATAATATAAACTTTGGCTGGTTTGATGTGTAGCTGCGCTGTGACTCAGCTGACACCATCGGCTGCCTTTTCGGCTGCCTGCAGGCAGAGCAGCAGATCGTCGACCGTCCTCAGGAATGAAGGAAGGTCTGCGTCGGAGGCTATGTTGACCAAGAGCGCACACCCCTCCGCCCGCATCTCGATCTTCGTGTCGCGCGGAGCATCCTTGTTGTCGGGGGAGACTGCCATGAGCACGCCGACGGCGATCCTCGGGGAGGTGTATTCGCACCGTATGGAGATCTCCGACCTCATAGCTTAACACCAGTGACCATCTTGGATAGGGCGGCGTCAGCAAGCGAGATGAACTCCTCCTCCTTCCCAAGAGGTATCTGCGCGCCGGCTGCAATGTTGTGCCCGCCGCCGGTGCCGCCAACCTTCTCCGCCGTCTCCCGCATCAGCACGCCGAGGTTGAGGCCGCGTCTAACGAGGTCTACGGTGCCCCTACCGGAGACCTTGACGACGCCCGACGCATTTGATAAGCCCATTATTGGCTTATCGTTCGTGAAAGGCTTCATGGAGAATGCTATCGAGACTATGGTTCCGATTATCTTGTCGTCGATGGTGTCGCCGCCGTATATCACCTGGAGGTTCGGCAGTATCTTGACCGCTTCCTTTGTCTTCTCGAGCCACCCGAGGTGGCGGGAGATGGTCTTGCGGTACTCGGTTAGGGTAGACTTCAGCTCCGCGAGCGCATGGTCCCGGTCACCGAGGCAGATGGCTATGCCAAGCCCATACTTGCCGAGCCTGCCGCAGGCATTGATGGATGAGGCGAACTCCCTCGCGTCTCTAAGCGGCGAATCCGGCGCCTCGTTTGGGAAGGCGTATATCACGCCCACGATGCTCTCGGCGTCCCTGCTGCTCAGACCTTGGGATATGAGGTACTTTATCATGCCACTTATAACGACCTTGAGGTCGTCCTTAGACAGGTCTGAGATGGGCTTCCATGTACCGTCTGGGCGCCTTGGATCTATGCCGAGGCTCTTGACGAACTTGAAACATGCCCCCTCGTCCCCGCTCAGCCCAGGAAGGTAAGGTTCCATGGTGTATTCGAGGCACTTCACCAGCGGCCTTGACTCGAAGCCATAGAGCTTCAGCCCCTTCTTGATGATGAGCATGCCGGCCTTCTCGGCGTCCTCCGCTATCTTTGCGTTTATGCCTGTGAAGGTGCCCCGCTCTCCCTTGTCCTGCAGGTCGCCAAGGGCTCCTACGAGCGCTAGCCGGGCCAGCGAATTGTTCGACTCAGACATCTTCCGCGCCACTAGGAACGCGGTGCCTGACGCCGAGATGTCGTTTGACCCATCAAAGCCGAATAGGTGGGCGTTTATCTCGTTGGGGTCAGGCGCGCACTGCTCCGCCTGGTGGTGGTCTATCACGAATACGGACTTGCCCTCGAGCTCCTTCAGCATAGGCTTCTGCCCACTGCCCATATCGGTGAATATTACGTGCCGGTAGCCGGTTGAGGCGACCTCCTTGACGACCTCTGGATCGAGCTGCTTCACGACGCGGTGATGCGGAGAGAAGCCTGCCCCAAGCAGGGCATGTGTGATTATGCTTCCCGAGGAGAGGCCGTCCGCGTCAAGGTGCGAGACGACCAGGATAGGGTCGTCCTTCGGGATTGAGAGGATCCCCTCGGCGATGGCTTGTGCCCTCTCGTCGAGGGCAGAATAAGACCCTCCAGCGAAGGCCAAGAGGCAGCTTACCTCTATCTTACCAGAATTGAGGCCTTAGCGGGCGAGTACTTCCAGTCGCGCGGTAGCTTCCCGACAGACCTGTAGTACTTCCCGAGCCGGTTGATTTTGGACTCCAGGATCTGCAGACCCCTCTTAGAACTCATGTCCTTTGGGTGCTCCTCCAGATGCCTCCTGATGGCACTTGTGTGCTTGATCAGGTTGAAGAGGTCCTCGGGGATCGTCGGTGCGAGATTCTTATCCTCGAGCGTCTTGACCAGCTTCTTGTTGGTCACCTGCTTCGCGAGTGGAACGCCGTACTGGTCCCTCAGGAGGACGCCTATCTGCGATGGCGGAACGCCCTTCTTCGCAACCTCAACTATGATTGACTCGACCTCATCTGCGGATGACTTGACCCACTTCGGCGCTCCGCTCTCAATAGGCCTGATTGAATGTGAACTTCCTTTAATCTTACTCTTCCTCAATGAGCCCACCTTAGGTAAGCCATAAAATCAAACACAATTATTTAACTCTAACTGAACCGAATCAAGCACCCAGGAGCCACTCAGCGAACCGCCGGAAGGCCTCTCCTCTGTGAGACGCCATACACTTCGATTCTTCGTCGAGCTCGGCGTATGTCAGGCGGCTACCCTTGCCGAGGAAGATGGGGTCGAAGCCGAACCCTCTAGCGCCACGCGCAGTGGTGGCAATCGAGCCGCCAGAGGCCCCGCTGAAGAGCACCGGCTCGGCGCCGGCGGCGCAGTACGCGACCGCGCACCTGAAGGAGGCGGAGCGATCGTCGAAGCCATCCATGAGCCTCAGAATGCCGCGGCAGCCGATGGTCTTGAATGCGTAGGAGGAGTAGGGCCCTGGGAATCCGCCAAGTGCGTCGATGAACAGCCCCGAGTCCTCCACGAGCACCGGCGACCCGATCCGCCACGCCGCGGTCCTCGCCGCAAATGATGCGACCTCCTCGAGCGTGTCTGCCTGGATCTCGAGCTTCTCGCAGACGGCCATCTCCAGGGATATGCCGTATGGCGACAGTATCCGGTTTGCCTCATCAAGCTTATGGCTATTGCCGGTTACGAAGAGAATCTTGCCCCCCATAATGCCCACCAGCAGTGTCTAACGTTCAACATCCACGTATCGCCCTCTGAGCCTGACCTCGGCAGCCCTTGCAAGCACGTCGTCGGCAGCGCTGCCCATCGTTCGGCGGTATCCTTTTATGAATGCGGCGTATGCGGCCTTGGCGCAGCAGTTGTGTGAGCTCTCCAAGGTGCGGCGCATCAGGTGTATGTCGACCCCCCTTGCCTCCAACTCGCGCGTGTACTCGCCTAGGCCGAAGTCTATGAAGAAGACGTCCCCGCCGCAGATGATCATGTTCGAGGTCGTGAGGTCCCCGTGGACGGTCCCGCCCGCGTGCAGCCTGCCAACCTGCTCGCCGATGCGCTCGAAGAGCACGCCGATGGATTCGCTGCTCATGCCTGAGAGGGCATTCTTTACAGGCGTGCCCGGCACGCGGCTCATGACTATCTCGTGGGATGACCGGTCAACGAAGTACACAATGGGAGCAGGCACCCCTAGGCGCTTGGCCTCCCCCAGAAGCTTGGACTCGAGGGAGGTCCTGCTTGAGCGGATCAGTTCATCCAGATCTGGGTTCCTGTACCCCTTTCTGACGCGCCTCTTGAAGACGACGTCGCGCCCAAGCCACTCGCCGCGGTAAAGCTCGGCCTCTGCCCCCTTCTTTATCATCACCCTCTTCTCCATGGAACATCCACCTCGTCCAAGCGCCACTTCGGCTTTACGTAGCTCTCCTCAACATCGACGGTTATGCCCTCACGCCATGCCAAATAGCCGGTCCATGCGATCATCCCACCGTTGTCTCCAGCCAGGTCCGGCGGGACGACCGAGAACCTTGCGCCGTGGTCCCTGCAGACGGCGTCCATTATGCGCTGAAGTCGCCTGCTCCTTGCGACGCCTCCGGTGAGTAATAATGCTGGCTTCTCGGTATGCGCGAGCGCCCTCTCCGCGACCTCTGCAAGCATGCCGTATGCTACCTCGAGCAGGCTAAGGCTCAGATCACTGCGGTCGTGATCCTTAGACCGCCTGATGGCGTCGGTAAGCAGACCGGAATAGGACATGTCCTGCCCCTTCACGATGTATGGTAGCGGTATGAATGATCTCCCCCCATCGGCGAGGACCTCAAGCTTTGGGACTCCAGGGTGCGGTAGGCCCAGCGCCCTCGCGAAGGTGTCAAGGCAGTTTCCAAGAGCCACGTCCAGGGTCTCGCCAAATATCCTGTACCTGCCATCTGAGTATGCGGAGACCAGGGTGTTGCCCCCAGAGACGTAGACGACCAGCGGATCCTCCTCGCCCGTGCACATGCGGCCCACCTCAATGTGGGCTATGCAGTGGTTGACTGGAATCAGCGGCTTGCCCGACAACAGGGAGAGCATACGGGCGACCGTTGCGCCTGTCCTCAGGCATGGGCCAAGACCGGGACCGGTAGAGAAGGCAACGGCGTCGATCTGACTGATGGTCAAGCCAGCCGCAGAGAGAGCGTTACTTACGGTGGAGGCTGCAGCGGAAGCATGGTGCTGGCTAGCCTCCCGTGGATGGATGCCACCAGCCTTAGGCGTGTACTCTGCCTTCGCGTTGGAAATTACCCTACCGTCGGATGTGGCAACACCGCATCCAAAGGTATGGGCAGTCGATTCTATGCCCAGCACATATAGCACTGAGCCCATCGTGCATTACTGCCTTTAACCGCGTATGAATTCGGTATATCCGCAGTAGCCACACGCCCACCTAGCGGTGGGCTTCATGTGCTTTGCCATGATCCTACCACAGCGGGAGCATTTCTTGTTCTTCGCCTTGACCGTGCCTTGGGCGTAATCGACTGCATAAAGGTCGGATGATCTAACCATGATAACTCACCAGTTACTCCTTCTTCCCAGCCGCCTTTGCTGCAGACTCGGCAGCCGCGGATATGGCCTGTTTGCGGTCCTCCCTTGAGAGGTTCCGGTGTTGGACGAACTCCGGCTCTATCTGCTTGCCCCTCTCGGCGGTCTCGTATACGTAAGCCTTGCAGACTGCGACGCTCTTGCCGTATGATGATAGGACGTTCTTTATGTATACCCTCTCCACGGGCACCTTCAGAGAGGATGCGACCGATTTCCTCAGAAGGTCCCTCTTTGGGGTTGCCTTGGATGCGATCTCGAGCTTGAGCTCTCGCCTCTCCATGAGAGGGTTAAATTTGTCTTCGATAATCGATATCTGGTATGCTACCTCTTGCGAGGACATCTTTCCACATCCATATCGGAGTAGAGAAAGGAATACTCCTTTTTTAGCTTTCCTATTGATGGAATCTATCTAGCTGGCAACGGGCATGGGGGCGACTGGGCAGTTATGCATGCATATATGCATACGCTTATGCACCTCTAATGCCATCTTCGGTTAGGCAGTGTTGAGAAGGCGCCGCATGGTCTACGGAAAAAGGAAGAGCCTGTCACCAAGAAAAAAATAATAAGGAATCATATCAGTATAGCCACCAAGACCCTAAGGAGAGGAAAAAATGGAAGGAAGAACACCATATCAGATGGCTTTAGAGCAGTTGAATAAATGCGCAAAAATAATGAAGCTGGACCCAAACGTGCATGAGATGCTGAAGTACCCGAAGAGGGTGCTCACGGTAAACGTCCCTGTCAGGATGGATGACGGCAGGATTAAGGTATTCACGGGATACAGGTCGCAGCATAACGACGCGCTGGGACCCTTCAAGGGCGGCGTGAGGTACCACCCGAATGTCTCTGTGGAGGAGGTCATGGCGCTCTCGATATGGATGACGTGGAAGTGCTCAGTCGCGGGCATACCGCTGGGCGGAGGGAAGGGGGGAATAATATGCGACCCAAAGAAGCTGAGCCCCGGCGAGCTGGAGAGGCTGTCAAGGGGGTACTTCGCGGCGATCCGGAACATCGTAGGTCCGGATATGGACATCCCGGCGCCTGACGTCAATACAGGAGGCAGGGAGATGGCGTGGTTCCTCGACGAGTATAACAAGTACAAGGGCTGCAACAACCCAGGCGTAGTTACTGGGAAGCCGCTCGAGATAGGAGGGTCGCTGGGAAGAACCGAGGCGACTGGCAGGGGGCTATCGATCGTTGCAAGGGAGGCCGCGAGGAGGCTCGGTATAGACTTCAAAAAGTCGGATGTCGCGGTCCAAGGGTTCGGGAATGTAGGATATTACTCAGCAAAGTTCATGCAGGAATTCGGTTGCAGGATAGTCGCTCTCAGTGACTCGAAGGGCGGCGTCTACAACCCGAATGGGATCGACGTGGAGGCGCTGCTTGCTTACAAGCAAAAGAGCGGCAAGCTCTCGGGATTCCCGGGCAGCAAGGAGGTCACGAACGAGGAGGTACTCGAGGTTCCGTGCGACATACTGATACCTGCCGCGCTGGAGAACCAGATAACGAAGGAGAATGCAGGAAGGGTGAAGGCGAGGCTCGTACTCGAGGGTGCCAATGGTCCAACCACGCCTGAGGCCGATGAGATGCTATTCAAGAGGGGCATCGTAGTGATCCCCGACATACTTGCAAACGCCGGCGGCGTGAGCACGTCCTACTTCGAGTGGGTCCAGAACGGGCAGAACTACTACTGGACCTACGACGAGGTGCTTCAGAAGCTCGACAAGCTCATGACGGCCGCCTTCGCGAACGTCTGGGAGAGCTATAAGAAGTACAACGTGGAGATGAGGATGGCGGCATACATCTGCGCGATCGAGCGCGTGACGGCGGCTATGAAGGTTAAAGGCTGGTGCTAAGGATGGCGGCTCTGACGGCGCATGCGCATGCGCCGTCACTGCTCCAGTTTGAACTTCTTCAGCAATGTGCCGACCTTTTCTTTTAGATCCTCATCGACGGTCAGTACTGCCATTCCCCTCTCAGGCATCCCATAGATGACGAGAGAACCGATCGGGCTCAGCTCGATCGCGGGTAGCGAGAGCAGATCCTCTTCCCCGTCAACAGATATCAGGACAGGAGCCTCAGAGATGAGGGCCCGCTCGAGCGCAGCCACGGCATCGTCGGTGATGCAGCCCTGAGGATTCCTGACCCTTATTGCGCCCTCGCATACGATGGAGGCGATGAAGTCGGACCGGCGGGTCTTTGTATCGAAAATTCCGATGTCAGGCATGTACCCCGCCTCCAAGAAGTGATGCAGGGTGAAGTCACCAACGACTACCACCTTTGGTGGATGCCTGGAATAGATTATCTTCAATGCATCTCTGACGTTCTCGCTAGGCGTGCCGGTCAGGAGCGTGCCAAAAGTTTCGGAGAGCTCGCCCCTGAGGCAATCAGGCATCCTCAGGAGGGGCAACGCTTACCGCACCTTGATGGCGTATCTTCCTGTCTGCTTCGCCCCTATGGCGCTGGCGAGCTGTGCGTTCGTGTCCATTATGATTATTATGCCGCTCCACTCGTCGGATAGGTCGCTGCCGCCGCAGATAGGGCATTTGGTCTGGTCCTCGGCCAGTATGATCTTGCATTTGCGGCACGCATACTTTGTAGAGGAGGGCGCCTCCTTGCCTTTTTTGCTCATTTCTTCTCACCCTGTGGGGCTTGCTCAACAGCCCCCACCTTCTCGCCGTGGAGCTTCTTAAGGTCCGCCTCGACCCACTTCAAAGACCCAAGGAACGGCTGCCTCATAGTCATGCCTATCTTGCTGCGCGTAGAGCCGCCCCTGCTCAGGCTCACCGTGCTCACCCTTGCCCTTACGAGGTTACCCTTCTCGATTATGCGCTGGCTCTCCCTGCCTATCAAGGCGTTCCTCTTCGGGTCGTGGGTTATGTAGTCGTCCATAATCTGTGAGACATGGACCAGCCCATCGATTGGGCCAATCCTGACGAATATGCCATAGTCGTTCACCTCGACTACCTCCCCCTCTACAACCTCCTGAATCATAGGCATGAGAACCAGCATATCGAATGATGCCCTGTAGAAGAGCGCCCCATCGCCTGGCAGTATCTTGCCAAACCCCTTGACCTCGACGTTAAGGATGGCCAGAACGATGCCGAACTCCCGCATCACAACGTCCTCGTAATTTGAGCGCAGCACCTCCGATGCAATCTCATCCAGCGAGCGCCCAAACTTCTCCGGCGGAATTCTTACTACATCGTTCATGTGGAGAAGCTTATACACCAATGACCACCAGAAGTTAATGATTATTGGATAAGGCTACTCAAAGGGCTATAAAAACTTAATGCAGATAGAGCATCGGCATGTAATGCGCATCACGGATCAGGCAAGGTCATCCGAGGGGGACGTCCCCGGTGACCAGCCTGCCATCCTTGAGGTAGATGACAGGGACGCCCACTGCGAGAAGCCTCCTGCGGAGCGGGGAGTCTGCGGTAGCGACTATGTACCCGCCTCGCGTTGCAAGGTTCTCCAGTTTGTCGTCGACTGTCCTTCCGTCGACGCTCGCCCTAATCGTCTTGAACTGAGACGCTATCCTGAGGGCCAGGGCGGCCACCTTGCTCCGCTTCCCGGGCCCTCTTGACAAGGACTCGAGCTCAGAGATTACAAATGAAGGAACCAGGACGGAGTTCAGCGACATTTGCTCCAAAGAGTGGACGATGTCGAATGGCTGGGACGCGGAGTAGATCAGGATATTGGTGTCCAGAATGACGCTGAGCAGCGGCCCCCTGGGACTACTGGACGAAGCCATAGCCGATAAGCCGCCACCTTCCAGCAAGCATCCTGCTGATCGCCACTCGCGCACCGTCCTCGACGCACACGGGACGCTTGAGGGCCAGCTGCGCATCATCCTTATATGCGGCGACCACAGCGCCCACGGTGACCGATGACCCGACGACAAGCATCAGAGTCTCCCTGGCCTTAAGGTGCTCGACCTTCTGCATCTCCTTGGTTCCGACAACGCGGTCAAGGAGCGTGACCTTGAGCTTCAGCTCCACCCTTGTTGGGGGCAGCGAGCCTGGCTTGCCTACAACGCTCCCAACGAGGCTATCCGCCTTCGTTAGGGTCGGGTCAAGCATTGTCCCTAGGCCAACGAGCCCTCCCGGACCAACCTCGTTCACTGGCGTGCTGCCAGACATGAGGCTTGAGATGAAGGTATGGATCGGCTCGTATGACACTTTTCCACCCTGTTCTATCTTCATGCCAGGCCTGATCTCGATCTCATCGCCTACCTTGAACTTGCCCTGCAGAAGGGAACCGCCCAAGACCCCTCCGCGGATCTTCTCAATCGTCATGCCGGGCATGTTCACGTCGAACGATCTCGCAACGTAGAGCCTCGCGGGCTTTGTGGGATCCCTCTTCGGCGTCGGTATGTGATCCTGCAACGCGCCTATAAGGTAGTCAATGTTGGCGCCATGCAGTGCTGAGATTGGGACGATGGGCGCGCCCTCAGCAATCGTCCCCTTTGTGAACTCTAGAATCTGCTTATAGTTCTCCTCGACCTTCTCCTTATCAACGGCATCTATCTTGTTCTGAACTATTACTATCTTCTGCACTCCAATAATCTCTAGCGCAACAAGGTGCTCGCGCGTCTGTGGCTGAGGGCAGTCCTCTGCGGCAGATATGATCAGCATAGAGCCGTCCATAAGTGCGGAGCCGGAGAGCATAGTTGCCATAAGGCTCTCGTGCCCTGGGGCGTCGACGAAGGAGACCTTCCTTAGGAACTCCGTCGGTACGTTGTGGACTGGGCACACCTCCGCGGTAGTATAGCACTCTGGCTCTGAGCACTTCGGGCACCTCCTGAAGACAGTATCAGCGTAACCTAGCTTGATCGTGATGCCCCTCTTCAGCTCCTCGCTGTGGTGCGCCGCCCAAGTCCCACTGAGTGCAGCAACGACGGTGGTCTTGCCGTGGTCCACATGACCGGTAAGACCAATGTTGCACTCAGACTGCCGCTTTTCTTCGCTCAAGACGTCTTCCCTGCTTGCTCGCTCTTCAACAGAGTTGCGTTTATTTGGACTATGTCTTCTGTTATCATGCTTCCCCTAACGAGCTTCCTCCTCCGCTCCCCGTCGTTCTTCGGCTTGTAGCCAGGAGGGCCTGCTAGGAGTATGCGCCTCTTTGCGCCACCAGGTATGTCACCCCTGAGCGGGATTCCGCTCTTGTCGCTCCCGCCAGTAATCATAGCCATCTGACCTGGGAAACCATACGCGTCTGCGTTGAATTCGTCCTTGATCCTAAGACCAATGAAGGACTGTGCCTGTGCATCGGCGACGGTTACCGTCTTCGACTTCCCGTCTGCAGGGTTTGACAATACGAGTTTTAACTCTACCAATCAGATCACCGCAGTAACTGTTATTGATAGGAGCCAAAAACCTGTTTTAGTTTATATCCCTTTCGCAGAAGGTCAGGCGTTGAGGGAAGCGGATGGCGCCCTTTCAGAATGATGTGCGCTTCCACTTTATGGCGGTGATCTTTTCGATGATTGCGAGTTCGTCCTCGCCGATATTGTTGCTGTACTTCTCCTTTAGGAGGAATAGGTCGTTGTCCGGGATCGAGACGTACAGGGACTCGCCCTCCACCACCTGCCGGCCGAGCGTTATGTCGGACTTCAGCGAGACGGCAATCTTGTCGCCGCGCTTCGCCTCCTGGAGGGTCTTACCGCTGTCCTGGATCTCCTTGATGCTGCCGATGCGCTCCAGGTTCGCCTTCATGAGGATGTACCCCGGCTTGATCATCCCGCCCATTACTTCCACACCCGCTATTGGCGGGGAGTTCTTCCTGAAGATGCAACCGGGCAGAATCCTGATCTCTCCCGGTCGCACAATGGAGCCGAACTCGCGGTTCCGCATATCTTCGACGAGCTTGGACGACCATGCATTGAAGTCGTCCACGATATGGTATATCACGTTACTGGTGAAGATCGGGATGCCCCACTCCTTAGCCTCGGACTCGGCATCTGGGGAGACCTTTATGTTGAAGCCCACCACGGCGGCCAGCTCGGGCTTGCTGCGCTTAACTATGCCAGCCTCTATGAGGTCTCTCCTGCTTACGGGGCCTATATCCGAGATCCTCACGGGCACCCCCTGATCCTTGAGGAACTTCACGAGCGCCTCCAAGGAGCCGAGCGTGTCAGCCTTCACTATCACCCCCTCGTTGTCCGAGGAAAACCTGAGCTCAGACATCTCCTCCTTGATCTTCTTAGATACGGACTGCAGGGACGCATCATCGTTTGCAACCATCACAGGGGCGCCTGCTACAGCCTTGTCCAACGACGGCGCCACCACCTTCACACCAGCCGCTGCGGCGGCCGAGTTCACGTACTGGAACTTGTCCTCGGGATCCATTGTGTCATTCATCGGCTTGGGAAGCAGCAGGGCGCGTATCTTGGAGACCTGAGGGCCATCGAAGCTACCGAACACTATCCGGTCTCCCTTGTTTATCACGCCATCATAGAGTATCATGTCAATGGTGCTCCCCAAACCATGCTCCTCCTTGGTCTCGAGTATGACGCCGCTCCCGGGTCCGTCGGTAACGGCCAGGCGCTTGACGAGATACTGCTGCACGAGCCCGCACAGGAGCGCCAAGAGTTCGGGTATGCCCTCACCGGTCGTTGCGCTGGTGGGGATTATAGCAACAGCTTTGGTGAAGTCGCGTATACGGTCATATCTATCTGACGAGAATCCGAACTTGGACATGCCGCCTACTATTCGGTAGAGCTTATCGTCCACCCGATTCTGGACAAGTGGGGTCTGGAGCTTCAGGGACTCTACGAATGGCTTGTCTGGGTGCGGCACCCATCCAGGAATTTTGTCGATCTTGTTTGCGGCAATTATGAACGGCGTCTTGCGTGACTGCAATATGCTGATGCACTCCTCAGTCTGCTTCTCGACCCCCTCAATAACGTCTATGACCAGGATGGAGATGTCAGACACTGAGCCGCCCCTCATCCGGAGGTTGGAGAATACCTCGTGGCCAGGCGTGTCTATAATCAGTATCCCGGGTATGCTCACTCTGGACTGGAATCCCTTAACTACCGTGCTGCAGTAGTTCTCGATCACGCCTATTGGCAGGAAGCTTGCGCCGATGTGCTGGGTTTGCCACTGCGCCTCACTGCGCAGCCATGGCCCCAACCTCGCGCGACATGACTGCCGAACCCCTGATCTTGTCCAGCAGCAGCGTCTTGCCGACGTCCACATGACCGAGCACAGTGACTATTGGCTGTCTGATTGGCATCGTTGTTCGCCATATTTTAGAAAAACGCCCGCCCTTATAAAAGATAGAGGTCGGGGGAGCGCGGCTCGGACCTGCAAGCCAGAAGCCGAGTGAGGCTTTCATGGCGGTTCAGGACACCCACTCAGCGTCCAGCCTAGAATACTCCATCAGATCAGATGGACCGAAGAATATCGAGAGCTCCTTTGCGGCATTATCGGAGGAGTCCGATGCGTGGATAACATTCATGCTCTTGGAGCACGAGAAGTCACCGCGTATGGTACCAGGCTGTGCCTCTTTAGAATCCGTGGCACCTATAACACGCCTTACAACTGCCACCGCGCTCTCACCTTCGACAGCCAGGACCACGACGGGAGCTGACCTTATGAAGGCGACAAGTTCACCAAAGAACGGCTTCTCCTTATGGACGGCGTATAGCTTTCCAGCCTGCTCCTGCGACATGTGGATCATCCTCATGCCGACGATCTTTAGGCCCTTCGCCTCCAGCCTCTGTAGGACCCGGCCGATTAGACCGCGGACCACGGAGTCTGGCTTTATCATCACGAAGGTGCGCTCGATCATTTGCTAGGCACCTTGGCTGACCACTTGAAGCGGCGCGGAACCCTCTTGAGCTCAAGCATGTTCTTGCGGCATTTGCTGGAGCAGAAGCGCAGGATCGTGCCGTCGTTCTTTACGAACATCATGCCACTGCCTACAGGCATGTCCTTGCTGCAGAACGAACATTTGAATACCCTGACCATCTTTAACGCCCCAATCCAAAACGGTTAACCTGTGCAATTTAATAACTTTTACCTCGGCATGAGCTTCTTTGCCTCACGCTCGGTCTCCCTGAGCATCAGAACGTCCCCGACCCTTATCGGGCCCTTGACGTTGCGAGTCAGGATCCTCCCCTTGTCCTTGCCCTCGTTGACGCGCACCCTGACCTGTATCACTTCTCCGGTTACGCCTGTGCGGCCGACGATCTGGATGACTTCAGCGGGCGAAACTTCACCCATATCTTTGCTCATAAGTCAAGCCTCCATACAAAATAGGGGCAGGAGGTTAAGCCTTACCCTCTTCCTTGGCAGGCTTCTCCGGGGCAGCTGCCTTCTTGGCGGG
>MAGU01000080.1 GCA_001717025.1 Candidatus Methanomethylicus oleisabuli
GTCGGCAGCGTCAGATGTGTATAAGAGACAGATCGCAGACAGCCCATCGGCGGTGACGGTCCTCATGCCCTCCCCCCTCACCCTGACCGGGAGCTGCCCCGAAGCCGCCTCCTTCTCCCCGACGACGACGATGTACGGCAGCCACTCGACCTCGGCGTCCCGTATCTTCTTCGAGACGGTCTCCTCCCTGTCATCGACCTCGACCCTGAAGCCCTCGGACCTGAGCCTCTCGGCGACGCCCGTGGCGAAGCCAAGGAACGAGCCGTTGACCGGGATCACCCTCAGCTGCATCGGCGAGAGCCAGACCGGGAGCCTCGGCTGCTTCCCCTTCATCTGGTCCTTTGCAGCCTGCTCGAGTACTGCGCCCATCCACCTCTCGATCGAGCCGAGCGAGCTGTGCAGGATGATGCACCCCTTCCGCTGCCCGTCCTCATCGGTGTACTCTATGCCGTAGCGCTTGGCGTCCTCGACGTCCAGCTGCACCGTCACGAGCTGGGTGTTGCCTCCGGCGGCGTCGATGGCCTGGTACTCGTGCTTGAGGACCCAGTAGTGCTTCATCTCGGGCAGTATCTCGATGAGAGCCGGCTTCTTGGCGATGCGGAGGAGCGAGGCGAACCACTCCCGGTGCTGCTCGTAGAAGTACTTCACCACGCGGAAGGCGACGGCGTACTCTATCTCCATAGACTCGGTGAGGCGGGTGTACTTCTCGAAGAGCTCGGTGTACTCGGATGTGCCCTGCTCGAGGTTCCGGCAGAAGCAGTGGAGATCGGGCATGGTGAAGTTCCTGAGCCGCTTCAGCCCCACGCACTCGCCGCTCTGCTCGAGCCGGAAGGAGGGGGAGAGCTCGTAGACCCTCACGGGCAGCTGCCTGTAGCTCATCGTGACCCCCTTCATCATCCTGAAGAGGCCGAAGTCCCCAGCGAACCGGAGGCAGAACTCCTTGTTGTCCACCTTCAGGCGGTAGTCCTTCTCCCTGAACTTCGCGGCCTGCTCCGCGATGTCCGGCTCGTCCAAACGGTACAGGTATGGCGTCTCGATCTTGTAGGCGTGGAGGTCCTTGACGGCTATCTCGCGGGCGAGCTCCTCGAGGCTGTCCTTCACGACCGTGCCCTTGGGGTAGAACCTGAAGTGCCCCACGTCGGATGCGGGCTCGTAGCCGACGAGCTCCAGCTTCTTCATGATCTTGATGTGGCCCGGCGCCCCGCGCTCCCCCTTGATCCCCGCCTCGTTCTTCACGAGCTGCAGGAGCGGCGCCTCGAGCCCGAGGGGCGTGAACGTCTTTGGGTCAGCGAGGTCTATCGGGTGCTCCTTTCCGTCGGGCGTCAGTATGAGGAACTGGTTCTTCTCTGCAGGCGCCTCGGCCTTTGCTGCCTCCGCGGCCGCCTTGGACTCCTCGACAACCTCCAGCGTGACGGAGCGGGCAAGCTCCGATAGCGGATGCCCCTTGCACTTGATGTCGAACGACTTGTACCAGCCGAATGGAGACCTGTGGACCTCCAGCTGCGGCTTGAGCGCCTCCTCAACGAGCGCCAGGGTCTTGAGAGCGGCGGCAGGCGCGGCCAGGTCTGAGGAGAGGTGCGCGTACGGGTAGACGACTATCCGGCCCACCTTCAGCTGGCGGGCGTTCTCGGCTATCGTCGCTGCGGCCTCCCTTGCGATATCCTCAGGAGACGCCTCGTCGCCCTTCTCGACTGAGCAGAAGGCGACTATGCACTCCTCGACCCTATTTGGCTTCCCGGCATCGGCTATGGCCTCGGGCTGCTTGACCGCGGGCTCCAGTGCCGCGTACTCGATAAAGTCGGCGTGGATCATCAGCAGGCGCATTTGTATCACCGCTTGGTTTAAGACTCGTCCGCATTATCAAACGGATAGAATGTTATCGAGACAGTAATATAAGTTTGACATGGGCAGGCAGCCCTCCTAGGCTGCCGTATCGAGCATCGTCAGACCGGCGGCTCCGCATCATTCTCTTCAGGCGGCCAAGTAACCGGGTCCTTGACTGAAGAGTAGACGTTGAACCGGCTTCCCTTCCCGCATGCCGGGCAGGCGAACCTCCTGTAGGGGCCGATATGCGGACCGAAGGACACGCCCAGCGTCGGCGTTAGCTCGAATACTTTCCCGCACTTCTTGCACTTCGATCGCGACCCGTTAAACATCAGGCAGACATCGGCGCCCGCTGTAAAAAAAGGTTTTCCCTCGGCACCCGGACCTAGAACATGGCAGGGCAGAAGCCGCGAACAGGCTCCCCTGAAGCGGGATTCAACGGCGCATCAATTGGCATAGGTGCTTTCCAGCTCACCTGCAACCCTGGACCAGTCATAGCGCCGGGCTGAAGCGAGGCACTCACCGGACATCCTCCCAAAGGCCCTACTGTCATTCAGGACTGCAAGGATCGCATCCGCCATATCATCCGGGCGGTACTTCCGGACGATGAAGCCGTTATCGCCGTCCTTTATGACCTCGGAGATCCCGCCCTGGTTGGTCGCCACAATGGGAGTGCCGGATGCCATGGCCTCGAGGAGGACTATGCCGAAGGACTCGCCGAAGATGGAGGGCATCACGAAGACGTTTGCGCGCCTGTAAAGGTCCAACAGAGTGCCCCTCGCCACATTGGGGATTATCCGGACGTTCCCGCTTAGGCCCATGCCCCTAACGAGGAACTGCAGCGGGGCAGCCGAGCCGGCTCCGGCGATCGTCAATTGGGCATCAGGCTGGCGGCTGATGACCTCCCGCATCGCCTCAAGGAGGAGCGAGATCCCTTTCCTGTAGGAGAAGCGCCCCACGAAGAGCACGCTCTTCCCATCGTAGACCTTCCGCTCCGGGGCAAAGTCCTTTGCGCATATGCCGTTGGGGATGACCTTCGCCTCCTTGTCGGTAAAGTGCGATATGAAGGTGGCCGCTGCTTTGCTCACTGCAACTACCTCGTCCGCCATGCCTATCAACTGGCGGTAGGGGAAGAGCAGGTAGGAGGACGGGTGCCACAGATGGTCGAAGTTGTAGAGGATGCTGATTGAATGGTTCGTGAGGACGGTCTTAGCGCCTATCATCTTTCCGGTGGAGATTGAGAAGAGGGACACCGGCGAGAAGGCATGGTGCCCGTGCACTACGTCCGGATTGAAGGTCTTGAGGGCGGACTCGAGCTCTTCGAAGATGGGAACGTCAAGAGTCCTAGCTGTCCTGAAGAAGGAGTTGACCCGGCATACCCGGAGGCCGAGGCATCCATCGCCGCATGGCGCGCTCTTCGTGAATATTGCAACATCATGCCCCCTCCTGACCAGCTCCCTTGCCAGCCCTTCAACGTGGGTGGTGACCCCGCCTATCTTTGGATAGAAGTAATCGGTGCAGAGTGCTATGCGCATCGCTACGCCCCTATGCACTTTCAGTTTTTAGGAGCCTATAAAGGCTTGAGTCCTTGCAGGACGGCGTTCATTGGTTCTTAACGAAGCGATGCCGTATCTGGCCGCCGTCCCGCTGCCGGCTGTGGCACGGAGATAACTTTTTAAACGGTGGTGCAAAAGGCATCTGAGGGACCCAAAATGGAAGGCTGCAAGAAATACAACAGCATCCGGACAGACATGCTTCGCATGAAGCAGGAGCTGAAGAACGAGAACAAGGAGGCGCTGATGCAGCTGAGGTTCTTCGGCATTTTGAGGTACGACAGGGCAGGCATGGCAAGCTGAGCGCTGAGCCGCTCTGAGCAATTTAGCCTGCATCGGATTGGCTCATGGTGCCTCGGTATCAGATTACTTTGAGAAGAACTCGAGGCGCTTGACGCCTACGATATCGTCGAAGTCGATGTCCAAGGCGTCGAGAACCTGGCCGAACGTGCTCTGGATGTGCCCAACGTACTTATCGACGTCTATCTCGTCGATCCGGGCAAGCTGCACGGGCTTCACGCCCTCCTTCCCGGTAACCTTCACGAACGAGATGAGGTCGCCCGGCTTGACCTCCTTCCCCTTCTCCGCAAGCTGCTTGGCTGCCTTGACGTGCTGCGGCGTCGTCTTTTTGTAGTTGCCGACCGGGCGCGCGAGCATCACCTTGAAGATCAGACCGTCCAGCGGGACCCTCCTCGCCTTTAGGTTCGAGTAGCACTCCTGGACGATCTCCTTGATCATCAGCTTGGCGTTATCGAAGTCCGCAGGCGTCTTCACGTCCCGGAGGACCTGGGTCATCTGGGCGAAGGCTTCCTTTATGAAGGGCGGGGTGTTCCGCTTCTTGCCCATCAGCCCCTTGATGTCGACGTTCCCGTTGTCCATCACGCCAAGGTAGTTCTTCTTGCGCCCCGAGAAGGCGACGAAGTTGTACCTCTTGTCCACCTCAAGATCTATACCTAGGTTGCCCTCCGCCCAATCCAGGAGCGACTTTATCTGCTCCTTTGTGGGCTCGTGGAGGAAGATGGAGTCGGTGTTGTGGACGAGGACGCGGTTCGCGAAGAAGCGGTGGGTGCCATCCACCTCCATGTCATAAACGTATCCATCACAGGGTATCTCTTCAACCCGGACTGGGGTGACGGTTCGGATGCCAGCCCCGCACCCGGCGCTGCCGCCGTTGCTGTGGGGTTGCGCATCGAGGGCTACAAGCCGGTTTGCAACCTTTCCGATTTCGGTCGGCTTGAGGTTGACGAGGCGCAGACCCGCTGCAGGTAACTCGCCATCGACCTTGCCATCTCCATCCACAAGGCACCCTATCAGCGAGTGGTCCTCGGTGCAGTCGACGTGCCACGAGTCTGAGAGCCAGACGCGGAACATTCTCTTGCCGCACCTGTGGCGCATTATGGCGTTTATCCGGCTCCACGTCACCCTTCCGTCTGGACCCAACGAGATGGTGCGCAGCGAGCGCGGACGGCAGTACTCCTTCTCCCCTGCCTTGGCAGAGGTGCCTTTAAAGAGGCCGTCTATCCGGACCTCAGACCTGCCCTTCCCGTCGTCCACTGCAACGATCGAGTCCCCAGCGACGCTGTCCCCGTACAGGACCTTCAAGCCCATCTCGGTGGCACGGCTTATGGTGGAGGTGATTATCGAGCGCCCTATGGCGGTCGTGCTGTCGGCCAGGGCCAGGCAGTAGAGCGGGAATATCTCGGCACCGAAGACGCCGTAGCACTGCCCGCACGGCATCAGCCGACCGTTGCGGCCGGCGAAGACCGTATGGTTCTTCTTGGTCGTCACGCAGTATACCTTTCCATTGTAGGGCAGCCTCGCCCTCCTCCAATCGCCTACACGCAACTCACTCCTCCATGCGACCGTGTAGGGGGTTTCTCTGCCGCCCGCTCCGGGCGTGAATCCGAACCTCGCCAGGACGGCTAGGTCTGGTGAGGCGGCAGAGGGGGCGTTGATCCTTGGGACGGCCGCGCCTCCCCTGGAGTAGACCGCGTCTGCCCTCTCGAAAGCGGCACTGCCTCCCGAGCGTGAGACCAGCATCCGATGGTCAGGGGTAACTGTCAGGTCCACCGCATGGTCGTCCTCGAAGTGCAGCACCTCTCCTGCGTAGTCGAAGACCTGCGTCGCCACGATCTCGTCCACCTCCGGCTCGAGCGTCTCAGGATTTACGTTGATCACGCTGTCGCCTGTGCGGACGTCCTTGATGTTCCTCGGGCCGTCCACGGTTAGGATCTCGGTGTCGCCTGTGAAGCACGCGTTCAGGAAGACCTTCAGCGCCTGCTGGACGACCTTGTAGAAGGACCGCTCCTCCTCCGGCAGCGACGGGTCCCTGGACATCGGCTTGAACCACTTGACCCGCACGTCCTTCAGGAGCCCGATGATCAAGGACATCATCCCTGTGCGCTTGGTGCAGACCCAGTGTTCGGTATCCGGCACCTTGTTCGCCCTGCACTCGGGGTGCACGCACTCGACGGTCTCGTAGCTGAGGTTCCAGCGCGAGATTATGCTCGGGTAAAGGCTCGCGAAGTCGAGTACGACGACGTTGAAGAAGGCGCCCGACTCCGGCCTGATCACCATCGCCCCCTGGTACTTCTTGCCCTTTATGATGGCGGTTGTCGAGGAGCCCCCCTTCATCGCCTCGATGTCTTCCTGGCGGGGTATGAGGCAGTTCTTCGCCCTGTGCTCGAAGTAGAAGAGGTTCCGGATCCAGCTCGAGACCCCCTGCCTAGTGGCGTCCTCCATCGAGAGGCGGGATATCCTCATGATCAGGGTCGTCAGATGCATCGTGACGTTGGAGTTCACCTGTGTGAGCATCAGCGTTATCAGCGAGTCCCGGAAGCAGTAGGAGGCGAGCCCTAGGTAGTCCAGGTCGTTTATGGGCCTGTCGAGCTCTATCTTCTTGAGGCTCAGCAGCGACTCGGCTATCGCGTTGAGCGAGGTCTCCTTGTAGGCGTGGCTGAATGCGTAGATCTGTATGGCGTGGTTGTGGAAGAACTTGTAGAGGTCGAAGTGGATCGCCGTTGGCATCAGCGCGATCTCCCTGCCCATCGTTATCGGCACATCGTCCCTCCGCATGCCGAGGACCTGCGCGCGCCTCCAGAGGTAATGCAGGTCGAAGTTGTCGCCGTTGAAGGTAAGCACGATGGGATAGTCGAGGAGGTGCCTGAAGAGCTCCTTCAGCAGCTCCAGCTCGCTCTCGAAATAGAGCAGGCGGACGTCCGCAGGCAGCTCCTCCGGTCTCTCGCCGTCGGACCTCCCGGGCCTCTTAAGGATCAGAGCCTTCTTCAGCCCGTCCGAGCCGGCGAGCGAGGCGCATATGACGGCGCCCTTGGCGACCTCCGGGTCCGGGATGCGGTCCTGCGCCTCGGTCTCCACCTCTATGTCTATGGCGACCCGCCTGTAGTCCGGGACAGGGCTGACGAGGAGCGGGAACCACTCGTACAGCGACTTGAGGAACTCAGGCGAAGCCTTTGGGAACCGCTCCTTGATGGCGTCCGTCGGGACGTTGATTCCCTCCCTGACAAGCGAGCCGTTGGTTACCCTGTAGATGCTACCGGGGATGAGCTGCCTGTCGAGGATGTAGCAGTCCCTGTACCTGATGTGGTCCTCCCACGAGTCCTTCAGGTACTCCCTGATGCTGTCGGGGCGCCCGCCGACGGTGGTCGGGTCCTTCCCGGCGACCAGGGTCATCGTCAGCTCACGGTCGTTGAGCAGGTCGTACTTCCGCAGCTCCCGAGATGCCTTTGCGTCGAATCCGGGGTGGGACGCAATCCTCGGGTCCGCGAGCACCTCCTTGAGGGGCAGGTTCGTCAGGAGGTAAGGCTGGTGCCCGGTGTTGTCGTACCAGAAGACGATCTTCTTGCGCTCGATGTCGTATAGCTTCACGAGCGCCTTACGCCTCCGCCCGCTGTAAGAGACGGAGAGCATGACGCATGGTCCTGTGTCCTGCGGGGTCTCGGCCTCGAATGAGGTGGCCTCGATGACCTCCTCCGGCTCAACCTCCCGCTCAACGGCCACTCCCTCTTCTGATTCGTCAGGCTCCTCCTCTTCGTCCTCCTTTTCGGCGTCGCTGGCGGCTGGGGAGGCGCCGATAGACTTCTTCGGGGCAGGCTTATCTCTTTGCGGAGAGGCTTCGGGCTTGGGGACGGGCTTCACGGCAGCATTGTTCCCGTCATCACCCTCATTCTTGGCATTGGATTGGCCTTTGCCCTGACCCCTGTCCTTGGTTTTACCATTGGCAGCCCCTACCCCCCTCTGCCCGTTCATGTACTGGTCCAGCCCGCCCATAAAACTAAATTCCCCACGTAAAAGGAAGGGGCAACTGCTATTTAATCGTCAGCTTTGTCGGCTACCTCATCCGGAGAGGCGCCACCGCTCCAGCTTCTCCTGGCCGGCGTTCGCCTTCTTGAACTTCTTGTAGTGCTCCTCGCAGAGGTATAGGCGCCCGCCCTCATCCACTTCCATCCCCGCCTTCGCCATGGTGCCCGCATACGACGGGGAGAGAGACCTTACGGCGGTGCTTGAGCATCCCTTGACCGAGCATGCCTCGCCCTTCTTGACTTTGCCCATTATGACCACGGCGTACACTTCTATGTCATGGGATTTATCCTTTCTGCGCGGCAACCGATGGCTGAGGAGGCGGACCGAAATAATCATAAATAGGCGGGGCGTTCGAGTAGGTGCTGGGGGCCCGTGGTCTAGCCTGGATTAGGACGCAGACCCGCGCGGACCGCGCTCGGGGCGCATGCCTGCGGATCCGGCTGGAGCAGACAGCCTGATATCTCGGGTTCGAATCCCGACGGGCCCACCACCAATCATGGAAGCGGTCGCCACTCTGCCAGGCATCTACTCGACCAGCATCGAGTATTCCATTACAGGCACGGCATCAGCGAAGCGCTCCGGGTCATAGGGATGCGCCACCCCGAGGGTGTTGGTGGCGCATATCACAATGGTGTAGATCCCCGGGCCATGCGTCGCGTTGAAGTTGAAGGCGATGGAGAAGGAGGTGCCGCTTATGGACCACTCCGATGGGCGTATGTTCTCAACCCCTTCGTAGTAGTACAGGTAGGGTATCACCCCGGCGACCAAGCCCCCCATGCTGTACCCGGACTCGCCGCGGAGTATCTTGAGGTCGGTGGAGTATGTCATGTCATCGTGCTCGGAGGGGTTGCTCCAGTAGACGTACACGTAATCAATGGTGGAGCCGCTCATCGTCAGGTTTCCGGAGCACGAGAAGGCGTTGCCATTCAAGGTTGGCGGCTTGGTCCAGTTCACCCACGACTTGATCATGTGCAATGCGACGAAGAGCCTGCTGCCGGTCCAGCTGGCAGATATGTCGACGAGGTTGTTTGTTGGGTCCAGCAGGGAGTCCCTGTGCCCCCAGGCGCTCGCGGCGTCGTCGTGGATCATGTCATGCACGAGTGATGCTGAGTAGTCGGGGACATCCCGGGGGTCGAAGGATGGAGTGTAGAGGTAGCCGATGTTCTCCTCCATGGCGTGCCGCCCGCCGAGCAGGGTGTAGTAGTAGGTAGGGAGGTATCCATTAAGGTCGTAGTGGTTGAAGTAGCCCTCCGCGGACATGTCCTCCGTGCGGTAGCTGGAGGCTATGGGGCTGACTAGCCCCACCTCAGCCAGCCCAACCGCCGCGCGCTCTTCGTTGAGCCGCTCAAGCATCGAGTCGACTGCCGACTGGAGGAGCGAGGATGTCGTGAATGTCCACGATGCCTCCGCTGTGTTGCCAGAGGTGTCCTGCAGGTAGACGTGGGCGGTGTGCGAGCCGTAGGAGGCGGGTGGCGCGCAGCCCGCTAAGGTGGAGGTCAGCTGCGTCAGAGGGACCAGATAGCCGTCGATGCGCATCACGACCGTGCTGAGGTTGACGCCCCGGTCGTCGTAGTAGCTGACCTTTACCTCGGAGATGCCGGACGAGGTGCTGCCGTTAGACGGGTATAGCCCCACAATCGTCGGCGGAGTCGTGTCGGGCCCGCTAGGGATGCCGCGGCCCAGAAGCCCCGCGATGAGGTCGGGCTCGAGGGCGAGGGCTGCAGCGGTCACGCAGATCAGCGCGACGAGGAGCAGGGCGGCGACCTTCTTTCCGGTTCCGCCTCTCTTTGGCGGTGGCGGCGGGATCGTGTATTCGTCGCTTGGGGCGTTGGCGCCCGGCGCGGCTACGGCTTCGGATGCTGCGCTGGCAACAGCGGCAGCGGCGGCAGGCGCGGAGCCGCTGTAATGGGAGACTGAGGGGAATATCCCCCTTATGACCCGCAGGACCTCCGGCTGCAGCCCCTGAAGCTCGCCCTGCGCCATCTTTGAGGTGTCCCGCAGGGGGGCTAGGTCCGAGCGCCACCTCTCTATGAGCCGCTCCTCGATAGCCCCTTCCCGCCCGGCGACCTCGTCAGGATACTTGGCTCGCATCTCCTGCAGTTCGTCACCAACCGCGATGGTGACCTTGCGCACCAGCGAGAGGTCGCCGGTATACCACGAGGTCTCACGGATGAAGTCGAGCACCCGCTGCCTGTTTGGGTTTGAGTTAATATAATCGTCAAGCCCCGTCATGTCTCACATCTCGCATATGAATGGCATTTGATTAGCCCGCGGCTCGACCGCTCGCCGATTACCAATTGTAGAGGGGGGCTTAAGAGCGTTTCAGGATTGAGGAGGGAAAAACATTTTTAATCGATTGGCGCCTGACACATGATGTAGGCGTGACATGATAATGAAGCCCAAGGCCAGTCCCTTCGAGTCGTTCAAGGCAGAGTGCACCATGCTCCTAGAGGAGGCACTGAGGGAGGAGGGGATGGCGCCGCTTGGCGATCTGGTGAGGCTGTCAGTGCCGTCCGACCCCTCGCTAGGGGACCTCAGCTTATCGACATTCGGCATGGCGAAAGCCATGAGGCAGGACCCCAGGTCGATCGCCTCGAGGCTGGCAGGGAGGGCCTCAGGGAAGGGCAGGTTGCTGGTGAGCAGGGTGGAGGCCGCGGGCGGCGGCTACGTCAACTTCTTCATCAATGCCGCCAGGTTCGCGGAGCTGACGGTGGGCGCGGTCATCGAGGGGGGAGCACGCTACGGCTGGCTCGACCCGGATGGCGAGCGCGTGATTGTGGAGCACACGAGCATCAACCCGATCCACCCCATCCACATAGGCGGGGCTAGGAACGCGATAATTGGCGACTGCCTTGCCAGGATACTCGAGGCGACCGGCAAGGACGTGAGGAGGCACTTCTACATTGACGACGTGGGGCTGCAGGTCGCCCAGGCTAGCTACGGCTACAGCAAGGCAGGCGGCGCAGCCGCGATGGGCACGGTCGCAGGCGGAGGCGCAGCCAAGGGCGACCACTTCATAGGTTTCATCTATGCTACGACGAGCTGCGCCATGAACATAAAGAGGCTGAAGGCCGATGTAGCAAGGCTGAAGGCGGAGGGCAAGGACGAAGAGGCGCTGAAGGGCATCAAGGAACTCGACGACTGGGTCTCGGCGGCTAACGACCTCAGGGCGAAGAACGGCCCGGTCTTCGACAGGGTCTTCGATGCAGTCTCGTCATCGCCAGACCCGGATGGCGAGGTGGCGGAGCTTCTCAAGAGGTACGAGGGCAGGGAGAAGGAGGCCGTGGAGCTGATCAGGGGGCTATGCGAGACCGCGATAACAGGATTCAAGGAGACTCTGGGCAGGGTCGGCGTCGATTTCGACAGCTGGGACTGGGAGAGCGAGCTGGCATCCTGGAGCGGCGGGGCTGAGGAGGCGGTCAGGAGGCTCTCCGAGACCGAGTTCGCTGAGGTGGAGG
>MAGU01000081.1 GCA_001717025.1 Candidatus Methanomethylicus oleisabuli
TTCGTCGGCAGCGTCAGATGTGTATAAGAGACAGCCATCAGCTTCTTGAGCTTCTTGAGGGTCATCTCGACGCCCTGGACTATCGCTTCCGATGTGCAGGTCTTCGCGACCTTCAACGCGAGCTCCAGCTCGTCCACGGTCTCCAGCAGTGAGCATAGAAGTTCCTCGTTGGCGAACGTGCGCATCTCATCGATCTGCTTGTCGGTCCTGCGCCTGAGGTTCTCATAGTCGGCCTGCATATACTTCAGCTTAGCTTCGAGATCGTCGGCTCGCGCCTTCTCCTCAGCGTATGCCTTGATCATCAGTTCTAGCTGCCCCCGCAGCTTCGCCAGGTCCGACTCTTTTGGCTTGACTTGCGCCTGTGGCTGTGCTTGAGGCTGCGGTTTCGACTGCTGTTGAGGCTTCTGATTCTCCGAGCTGTCCATTGCGACTCCCCTTGGCGAATTTGAGGCTATTATATTGCAAAGCGATATATAAACTTTGAAAAGGGGCATATATTGACTTTGTTTTTAGGCAGCCTCCGGACAGGGCAGGTTATTTATGTGGGTTTGGGATAAGGAGTTTAAGGTGTTACATCATGGTTCCAACACCGTCTGATCTCGTTGACGCGTGTATCTTCTGCGGCATCTGTTCAGAGGTTTGCCCTTTCTATAAGGCTACCAACGACCTCAAAAATGGCGCTATGGGAAAGGTGGAGGCTGCTCAGAGGCTCTTCTCGGGAAAGGAGTTGAATGATAGCGACATGGAGACGCTCCTGCTCTGCACGAGGTGCGACCGATGCCTCGGGGTCTGCCCCGTCAATATACCAGTATCGGATATAGTGCAGGGCGCGAGGGCGGAGCTCCGTAAGAAGGGGAATGTGCCGGAGAAGTACAAGACGATAGCGGATGCGATAATAAAGACGGGTTCACCAACAGGGTTGCCGGCTGAGAAGAGGCGGGCATGCATCCCCGATGGTTACACGCCCCCTGCGAAGGCGAAGTACCTCTATTACACCGGCTGCTGGTCGGCGCTGAGGCTCCCTGAGACATCGAAGGCGACCATGGAGCTGCTAAGGAAGGCAAATGTGGACTTCACGACACTGGGCGAGAGGGAGTGGTGCTGCGGGCTGTTCCTCATCGACACAGGAATGCTGGACGAGAGTAAGAGGCTGGCAGAAGCCAACACGCTCCTGCTAGAGTCTACAGGGGCGGAGGTCGTCGTCTGCGAGTGCCCCTCTTGTCATGATGTCTTCAAGGGCATCTATCCGAAGCTCTTCAGGCAGCCGAAGTATCGCGTCATGCATATATCGGAGATGCTCAAGGAGCTCATCGACTCAGGCCGACTGAAGGTCAGTAAGGATGCGGAAAGGAAGGCGATCTACAAAGATCCTTGCCCGCTAGTGCGGAGGCATGGCATAACTGATGAGCCAAGAGCGGTCGTCTCAAGCTGCACAACCCTGCTTGAGTTTGATGACAACAGGGAAAACGCACTCTGCTGCGGGGCTCCTGCAGGCGTGAAGCCGGTATATCCTGATGTTGCAAATAGGCTAGCCCAGATGCTGCTCGAAGAGGCTAAGAAGAAGGGGGCGGATGAGATTGCAATGGGCTGCGTATTCTGCATGTATCACATGGCAGGGGTCTCGAAGGAGGCTGACAAATACCCGAAGATGCTGACACTCTCCCAGCAGGTCAAGGAAGCGTTGAAATAATTAAAATTAACGAAGTCGGTTCATGTCGAGCCGGTACTAACCGAGCGATATCTGCGCTACCCCGATTAGCAATGGCTAGGCGATTCATTGCACATCTGCATCGTAAGGCGCTCATGCCGTCCCTTTCTTGAACTTCTGGCTGAGCGGGACCCTCTTCCCATCCTTAACGTAGCTGATGGTAGTATTGAGCCTGACCCTCATCCCGAGGTTGTGGAACAGATCATAGAGGTCCTCTCCGGGTATGTCCTCGTTGAGCTGCCCCGTCCTGTAGAGGTTGGCGATATACTTGACGACCTCCAGAGCGGGTTGCGGGTATTGGGAAAGCGCTGCATCCAGCACCTCCTGCCCTCTGCCCAGTAGCTTTGATCTTACGAACTTCAGGTCGTCCTCAGGATTTGGCTTTGTCGGGGCATTCTTAGCCGCGGCTGCCTGCCGCTCAATCATAGCGCGCCTGCGCTCGTACTCTTGCATCTTGCGCCTCTTTATGGCGTCCAAGTCGTCAGATTCACTGTCAGGCATATGAACTGCCTCAAATTACTGCGTGAGCGTGTACGGGATTGGAATGATGAAACACAGGGATAAATCTAACGGTAACCGGCTGGCGGAGTGCAAATAGGCGATGCCGAAAGAAAAAAAGCAAAGAAAAAAGGGGGGGAAAGGCGGCTACCTCGACCCGCCGCTGATAAGGTAGTCCGTTGCCCCTGTCTCCATAATTGGGGTGACTACCAGCACCACATAGCTCGGCGCCTTGGCGTATGCCGCCATCGAGCCCACATTGTTGCGGTTCAGCGGCACATCGACGGGCAGGTACCTCCACCTTCCGAAGAGGTAAACCGCCTGCACCATGGACACCTCGAAGTCGGCTGCGGGGTAATCGTTGCCCTGCAGAACAACAAAGCTGCCGCTGACCTTGACGTCATTGACATACCAGCCCTCGTTTGTGGTGTACCAATCGGTGACATACCTGAAGGATATCATCACAGTCTGCCCAGCATACGCGCTTAGGTCGAATGACATCGGCATCCAGCCAGGGAAGCCGGGACTAGTGCCGGTCAGACCTGGCAGGTTCTCGATCACTGTGGGATGCGCATCACTAGCTGCATCGTAGGTTGTGTATTCGTTGGTGAGGGAGGCCCACGTGCTGCCGCTGTCTGTCGACGCCTGCACGAAGCCGAAGTCCCACCCCTCCTCTATATCGTACTTGGTGCTGAATGTAAGCGTGGGGTTCGACGGGTCTACGTAGGCGTTGAATGTCAACGAGACGTCGGCTAGGTCTGATCCCGTCCCCGAGTACCAGTAGCCATTGTAACGCCAGCCGTAGACCGCGTATGGGCTACCAGCGATGCTGACGCGGCCGATCCTGCTGCTCCAATCGGTGAACCTGATGTAGTCAGAGCCGTATGGTCCTATCAGCGAGATTCCTGTATCGTCGCCATAGTACGTGATCGTGCTGTTGAACTGTGACCCCGCCATTGCCAGCACGTTTCCGCTCACGGTGTAGGTCCTCACAGGGATGATATCAGGGGCGTTGAGGTCAAGGCTCTTGTAGTTGTACTTCCCGAGACCGAAGTTGTCCGATCTTATGAGGTTCGCCAACTTCCAGTCGTGGAAGACGCCGTCGAAGGTCTTGCTGTACCCGAACGCCGAGAGCGCGTTGTTGATCCCGTCTATGCCGGGGATGCCCTGTCGCATGAAGTAGCTGATCAATTCTGAGCCGCCGTAGTGGTCGCTAAGGTAAACCGTGAAGAGAGCGGCTGCGCCATAGTCTGCGAGTATGTTGATGTCCCCCTGGTCGCCCCAGAGCGTAAGGGAGTTGTCAGGCGTCGCGAAGTATGAGTTCAAGTAAGAAGCGTCGATGCCGTAGCCGCAGAGGAGCTCGGCGTACATGCTGCACCCCTCGTTAATGAATAGCTCATCGTAGGGCTGCAGATCATCGTGGATGTTGTGCTGGAATTCGTGCGCGGCGGTGGACTCGTAGACGTGCGGCCTGGTTACGCAGAGGTCGGGGCGCGCTGCGAGCCACTGCGCCCCATAATCGCCGAGCCGCTGATACCAGCGCCAGCAGTCGATGTGTATTATGTTCCGGTCATAGTAGTAGTTGTAGGTCGGGCTGAAGAATCCCGCGACGTAGGACGGGTAGCTCGGGTCGTAGTAGTTGTCGTCCAAGATGTTGTAGACCTTGACCATTATCCTCTGGCCGTTGTCGGTCTCGGTCCAGTTCCAGTACTCCTCAGGATATCCAATATACTCGAATAGGGTATCGTTGCCGTATCTATCATTGGGGGTGCCGAAGTACGTCGTGTCGTTCGAGTATATGACGCTGTTGAACTCCTCGGCGAGATACTGGCACATCTCATCCGTGACCATCGTGTTGTAAGGATCGGCGTTCCTCGGGTCGCCCGGCAGGAACGACAGGTCGTCTGCCGTCCAGATCTCTACGTTCCCGGAGATCGCCCTGAGCGTCATTGTGCCGTCGCCCGAGGCGGTCTCAAACTCGATCAGCCAATCCCACGCCTTCGTCCCTATAGGAGGCGTGGATTCGAAGCTCTCAAGCGTTGGCGTGGCGCTCCTTGAGCCATCGTATGACGTTGAGCCCAACGTGGGCAAGGCAGCGGCGCCTGCCTGCCTCGTCCTCCAGTCTACAGGCGTATAATCAGGATAGGCACCGCTTGAGGTTCCGGCTCCGACAGGCGCTCCTACAAAAAACAGAGGGCTGATCATCAATAAGGCTAGCAAAATGCCTGTTTTTTTTATAAAAACCCCTCCGAAATATGAGATATACTTTGCAGAAGGCGTTATTTAGCGATTTCCACTCTATGACGCACAGTGCGACGACCGAGGCAGTCAAGCGTGCTATCGCTGCCCCTTGCGGTGCCTCGCGACGAACGGAGGCATGTAGTCAGGCAGATCAGGATTGCCCTTCAGGTAGTGGCAGCAGACGGTCTGCCCCTCCATAGATGCCCACATCGCCTCCGGCACGAGCTTGTAGTATTCCCTGAGCTCTCGCCTCTCATAATCGCCACCCTTCCCAGCCCGCTTCTTTGAGAGGAACTTGAAGGCGAGTATCAGCCGCCGCTGCGGATACCTCTTGAATCCGTTTATGAGAAATATGTCCCTGCGGATCTGGTCCCAGTCCACATAGAGGTGATCCTTCGCCCCCGCCTTCGCCTCGACGATGTCCAATTCGCCGGTAGCGTCGTTCGTTGCCATCACGTCGGGGAGGTAAGCGCTGTTTCCCCCAGTCCTGTACGACCACCACCCTGCGTCCCTGTATCGCTTGACGAGGTCTCGCTCGAACCCCTGCCCCCTGCTCTTGCGTATGCGCGCAACGTGAACCGCAGAGTCAGGCATTGCCCGCTGCCCCCCCGATGTTAGGCAGTAACACCTTACTTACGAAGCATGCGTAGTAGAGAAGGGAGGCAATTGTCTTGGAGTCCTCGATCTCGTTCGACTCCACCATACGGAGGGCTTCGGCTAGAGGGACTAGCGTGCACTCCACCATCTCATCGTCATTCGGGTTCGGCTGACCGCGCCTGATTCCCTCGGCCAAGAAGACGTGGATGACCTCTTTGCTGTAACCGGGGGCTGCGTAGAACCTGAAGAGAGGCTTCATCGAGCTGGCCTTGTAGCCGGTCTCCTCTTCGAGTTCCCTTGCTGCACAGTCCTCGGGATCCTCGCCCTCCTCGCGAGTTCCCGCCGGAACCTCCCAGAGTACCTTCCGGGCGGCATGCCGGTATTGCCTCTCGAGCAGGACCTTCCCGTTATCGGCGGCTATGATCGCCACTGCACCCCTGTGCACAACGACCTCTCGCTCAGCGATCCTGCCGTTAGGTAGCATCACCCTGTCAACGTCTACCAAGAGGAGGCTCCCCCTGAAGACGCGCGATGATGATGTCACGGTCTCGACCTTCGCCCTGTTGGCAACCTCTTCAGCGTCCGAGACGGCGACATGAGCAGGAGGGGCATCGTAGCCTACGCTATTCCCATTCTTCATTTTGCGCTCGCCCTCACCTTTGGCTCGAGCAACTCCCAAAGCCAGTCAGCGAACTCGCGCGGGCTCTTGGTCTGGAGCAGCACCTCTCCAGGGCCGGTTATCCTCGTCGCTAGCCCCTCGCCACCAAGGATGGAAGATTTTAGCCCTCCGACCTTCTCTATGTCATACTTGCATGTGCTGCTGAATGCGACGAGGTGAAAGTTGTCGACCATCAGCTGTTCCCCTGGACCGAGGAGGTGCCTGTCAATGGCGCCGAAGGTGTTTATGAATAGATCGCCCACTCCGGTGACCTTGATCATGAAGAGGCCCTGACCGAAGATCCCCTTTGTGAACCCCTGCCACGATACATCGAGGTCCACATTGGGCGATGATACCACATAAGACTCCTTTCGGATTATCCAGCCGTTGCTCCCATCCAGAGCGAGGTGGTCTATGTCGCCTATCGGGGCAGAGACGAAGCCTATCTCAGCCGGTCCATCCTTCGCGGCATACTCGTTGACCCAGAATGACTGCCCACCCAAGAGCTTCAGCCCTAATGAGCCCAAGAGTCCCGACCTTGACTTTGTGTGGATCTTGATGTTTGGGCTCATGTATGTCATGGCTCCAGACTCGCCTATGATCGACTCGCCCTCCTTCAGCCTTATTGCGATGAGCGAATACGACGGCTTGAACTTGATCTCATAATCCATTCTAATCGCCCTGCCTAGAATGAAAAAAATGCGGCATTTAAGGATTGCCAGAGCACCATGTTAAACAGCAGTTTTCACGAGTTACATTTGGGCATCTTGTGACGCGCTATGCCTTTGGTCTCTTCCTCGCCGTCACGATGCTTATCACGTCGCGGTCCCTCAGGGTGTAGTCGTTCGGGAGCCGGAATCCGCTGGTCGCGTCTATGGCGTATAGGAAGCCGTCGGCAAGGTGCGTATGAACCGCCTTCGCCAAGTCGAGAGGGGTGGAGCCGTGAGGCAGCATGTATGCGTCCGGCAGGACGTTGCCCTTGCTGTCGGAGTACCGCTTAGCATCCTCGACGGGGTAGACGACGTTCATCTTCATGAGCTTGAACACGGCGGCGGACATCGCAAGGTCGACCCCCGTCCTAAGCCACTTATCCAGCATCCTCCCCTTAACGTAGTCAAGCGCCCATTTCTGCCTGGCGCTGAGCATCGACTCATCCTTGATCCTGAAGATCTCCTCCCCCGGGATGTAAGAGATCAGCCCCATCTTCTCTGCCCGTCTAAGAACCAGCTCCACATCAGCCGAGACCGGTACAACGAATGCCTCGCCGAACGTGTCCTGCAGCCCCTTGAAGTTCCGCTCGGCGACCGGCATGTCCATCTTGTTCGCGACGATTATTGTTGGCTTGGAGAGATACCGTATCTCTGCTGCGAATGCCCTGAAGTCCTCGTCCTCCCACTCGCTGAACTCGACGCCGCTGAGCTTTGTTCTGGATAGTGCATCGGCTATGTTCTTCTCCGAGACCTTTATACCGGAGAGGATCTCAAAGAGCGCCTTGCTCAATGGCATAGACTTGGCTTCTATGAGACGCGAGATCTTCTCGGCGTTCTCTACGAGGTTCTTGGTGTACCACTTGATGATCTCCTCTTCTACATCGTAGTAGTCCGCTAGAGGCGAGCCTAGACCGGGCTCGCAGACCTTGCCTTTCGAGTCGATGCTTCCGGATGTGTCGACGATATGGAGCAGGACATCCGCCTGGGCAGCGATCGATAGGAACTGGATGCCGAGCCCTGCGCCCTCCGAGGCGCCCTTTATGAGTCCTGGCAGGTCTATCACCTCGACCGGGATGAAACGCCAGCCATCGATGCATGTGGAGTTCTTGGGCGCGTCCTTGACGCCAAGCTCCCTACAGACGCAGGCGGTCTTTAGGTAGCCCACACCATATGTTGGAGCCTTTGTCGTGAATGGGTAGTTGGAAATCTCGGCGTTCAGCATCGTGACTGCGTTGAAGAACGTTGTCTTTCCGGCGTTAGTTTTGCCTATCAGCCCAACCTTCAGCACAGGAAGACCTCAACTTTACTTGATTCGCGGAGCAATATATCGCCTTCTGTGCCTTGACTTAACGCCGTTCGCCATGCACAAGGAGCGCAGAGATGAGGCAGTTGCTTGAATCTTGTGCGGATGGGTTGAGGCGAGGTTATTGGGCGCAAGTCAACGACAGACGCACAGACATAAACATAAGAAAAGGCAAGGTCACTGGTTTAATCGGCTGCGTGGTCAGAATGGAGATCAAGGACATCACCGGAAAGGACTTCGAGAGAGCTGATAAGACGGTTGGGCTACTGCCTGTCGGTAGCATCGAGAGGCACGGCAACCACCTGCCGCTTGGGACTGACGGTGAGCTGCCATCATTCATCGCGAAGGAGGCTGGGAGGAGGCTGGGCTGCATCGTCTTGCCAACGGTCTGGTATGGCTCGTGTAATGCGATGAGGCCGTTCCCAGGGACGTTCGATGTAGACCAAGATGCGCTCTGCAGGTATGTGACGGCGATAATTGCTGAAGCGGAGAGGAACGGCATCAAGCTGCTCGTGATACTGAACGGGCATGGCGGGAACGCGGCACCGATACAGATGGCGGCTAGGGCGGCGACACACAGGGATGGAGCGGGCATAGCGGTGGTCGCCATCGATTGGTGGAGAGAGCTAGGGGCATCGAAGATGGCACTCTTCAAAGCGCCAGGACACGCCGGTGAGGACGAGACGAGCGCGATGCTTGCGGTCGCTGGGGAGATGGTGAAGATGGACGATGCGATGAGCTGCGATGCGGAGTACCCGCGCCTGAGGGTCTACTCTAAAGCCATGGACAGACGGATATATGCGAAGGCGCTGACTGGCGATGCGACGACAGCTAACGCAGATAGCGGTAGGAAGCTCATTGAGGCGGCGGTCGATGACCTGGTGGCGCTGGTAAAAGACGCCCTAAAGGCGCTAGGGAGCTCGACCGAGAGGCGGCTTGAGGGTAGCCAAATATGACACGTTGTTCCGCATGCACCGATTTGGATAGATATACATAGCGCCAAATGGGAATATGTGATTGTATCAGGATACCAATTTTAAGGTCGTAACATATGACAAGCAAATTTGGCGAGATATCGATATCGACATCCAAAAGGCGGCAGATCGTAGACATAACCGGCGACGTTGAGGGATTCGTTAAAGGCTGTGGGGTTGCGGATGGCATCTGCGTCGTGTTCTCGCTCCATTCGACGACCGCCATAGTCATCAACGAGGGGGAGGGGGGACTTAAAGAGGACATACTGCGAAAGATAGAGGCGGACTACCCACATGGTGCTGGATGGCATCACGATAGGATTGATGACAATGCAGACGCGCACCTTGCAGGAACTGCCCTCGGACCGTCGGTTGCACTAATCGTCAGGAAAGGGGACCTTGTTCTGGGGGCTTGGCAGAGGGTTCTTTTCATCGAGCTGGACGGACCCAGGAGTGGGCGGCGGGTAATGCTGATGGCGCAGGGATGAGAGGCAGTATTGCAGTAGTCCAACTGCAACGTGTTTATGTTATTAAAAGGCAGGCAAGCGATTACCAAGTGGCACTCGCAGGCGACCAGATGTGAGCGCCAGATTGGAAGCGGATACAAATGCCTGTGTGCCGGTCAATGCGACCTGGCAAAACGGCTTGCGCTACGCGTCAGGCATTTGAAACAAGATGCACACACCAAATTCGAACAGATCGATGGAGCGTGCCTGCTTTTTGAGCGCCTTTGCACATTAGTGCAGCATTTCCATGGAAGTCGAATTCGAGGCACCATCTGTTTCACAACCATTTATGATCCTCTCGAATGGAATCTGCCGCCTTGGGCTAAATTGATCTTCGCGGCTAAATTGATCTTCGCGGCTAAATTGATCTTCGCGGCTAAATTGATCTTCGCAATAACGAGGTCTGGCTGATCAGTAAATCTTAAGATAATGACTGGTTGCAAAAAATGAAAAATTGGCGAGTAAGCCACTAGACAAGCTTCTCGCCGCACTCGCCACAGAACTTCGTGCCTGGCGGACTCTTATTACCGCACTTCGGGCAGACGACCTCCGCTGGCCTCTTCATGGGCGTCCCGCAGTTGGGGCAAAATTTGAAGTTCTCTGGAACGTCCGCATTGCAAGCCGAGCACCTTAGCTTTGCGGGCGGCAGGAGGCTCGAACCGCAGTTCCCGCAGAACCTCGTTCCCATCGGGTTCGGTGTGCCGCAACTTGGGCAGATCACGAGCTTCTGTGCCTGCGCAGCGGCGCTCTGCGTGGCGGCCTGCGCCTGAGCCTGCTGCATCTGTTGCTGGAAGAGGAATGGCATAGAGAGACCGATGCCCGCGCCCAATCCGGTGGCAGCGGCACCGCCACCCTCGCTTCCCTTGAGCTCGCCAGCGGTCTCCTTCATATATTGCATCATCATTGCCTGCTGGCCCATCCCTGAGGCAAAGCGCCTCGCCTCCTCGGGGATCTTGACGCCCTCGAAGGTGCAATCCACTATCTTCAGCCCAATGCGGGCGGCCTCGTCGCTGATCTTGAGTGCTACCTTGTCGGTCGTCGCGTCAACGTTCTTCACCATCTCGAAGATGTCAAACTTGCCAAACTCGTTTATTATCCGCTCGTTGACAAATCCTCTTATATAGTTCTCTACATCCCTCGATGAGGAGGCGCCCTTGTTGCCGAAGAACTCCGTCACGAAGAGCTTTGGCTCCTCTACCTTGTAAAGGAGGTACCCGAAGTAACCGAGCTCTGCTTGGTACTTTATGTCACCACTAGGGGCAGAGTAGGCCTGCCCGCCAAAGTTGGCGCGGAACTGGCTGTTGCTTACGAATATGACCTCGCAGTCAAATATATCGCCGATTATGCCCAGCTTCTTTAGGGCAGCAGTCAAGAACGGCACGTTATTGCTGGTTATAGTGTGTCTCCCTGGACCAAAGACATCGTATGCCTTGCCGTCCCGGAAGAAGACCGCCCACTGGTTCTCCATCACTATGACCTGACTGCCATACTTAAGCTGAAGCTTCTGGAACCGGTACGCCACATCATCGGCGCCGGCATAATCCCACGCTACACGCTCTACGACCGGCATCTTATTGGACACCTTTTTCAGATTAGATAATATCACAGCATACCATAGTTAATCAGCAGATCAAACTCCCACGGACCTAAACTGCTGCTCCCTTGAATCCCACTTCCTCTCAAGGTCCAGCATGAGCGATCGGATCTTCTTCAACTTCGGGATCGCCGAGTTCCATGCCTCTGCCTCGTAGTCCGCGTATAGCTCGTCAATAGAGGTGCGAAGCATCGTGATGTCGGTGCTGAAGGACTTGTCGAGCTCGAAGACATTGGTTATCTCCACCTCACGAATGGACCCCTTTCGGTCGAATAGTCCGGCATATCCGTAATCGGCGCGGTTGATCTTCTCAGACAGCCGGTCCATGACTTGTATAACCTTCTTGAAGTCATCGCCCTTGATCTCAGCGTCGAGTGCCGCCAAGTATATCTCCTCCCACCGGTGCCTGAGCTCCTTGAGTGACTGATAATAAGAGTCCCGCAGTTTCCTATCGAGCTCCCGCAGGTTCTCCTTGGAGGCGTACCCAATGCCAAAGAAGTTCTGGATCTTCGCCAGTAGCCCGCCAGACGATGCCTGCGCTGATTTGACACTGTCCTTATCGCCCTCGAGAGAACCGCTCATTCCCGACCCTCTTTAATGAATATCTGCGGTGTGCTTTTAAGATTAATCCTCAGTCGGATGTATCATAGCATCAAAGGTCAACGGGTACGCCCGCGTATCATAAACAAGCCCCCAATCATGATAAATGCCGCGGAAAGAACAGGCATAAGCATGTGCAGGACACCTTCGCGTCCTCCTCTCATCTCGAAGCGCATGGCGTTCAAAGTGATTAAAAAGAGGCTTATGCCAGTTCGGCTTCCCTTAAAGCATCCTTGAGGGTCTGCTTTGAGGGGCATACGCCAATTATCCGGATGTCGCTATCGATAACTATCGCAGGATGGACATTTAGACCGTATTCCTTGGCTCTCTCGCAGGGGCCTTTGAAGATCTCAACGCCTATCCTGTCTCCATGCTCCTGTTTGACCTCCCCTATCAGGCGCAGAACAAGCCTGCCTCCTGAGCAGGGAGGCTGCGATGTGAAGACCTCGACCTTTGGCGCCATTCATTCGACCCCAGCTCTTTCAACGACGCGATGATAGTGTCCATGTCTGGGCATGCCCCCATAAGCATTATTCGCCCCTCCTCGAAGACCACGGCTGGGACTAATGTAAGCCCGTACTTGTTGAACTCCTCGCACGGCCCCATGAGCTTTATGACCTGTATGCGCTCACCATACTTCTCTGCCACGTCGCCGGCGGTCCTGAGCAGTTCAACGCAGCCGGCGCACGGCGGCTCGGCAGTAAAGAACTCGACTTTTGCCATTGCTCACACCAGCCACTCATTTAAACCAAATAATCCTAATTCTGACCGCAGCATATAGCGATGACCTCACCTTAGCTCCGCCAGCATCTTCTTTGCCTCTTCCTTTGACGGCACCCTTCCATTTAGCACGACCCTTTCGTTTATGACGACTGACGGCACTACCATTATGCCGTATTTATCAGCCTCATCCGAGAGGGCCGACATATGCACAACGTGGGCATCCTATACCCGACTCCTTGGCGACCTCTACGAATATCCTCTCAACGTTCTTGCACTTTGAGCACGGTGGAGGACCTCCAAACACTTTAACTGTTTTTGTCGACATTCGTTCAAGCCCCCTCTGCATTTGACTGTCTCTCAGTTTGGTCATAAATTTTGATGCTCCATAATCAAAAATCGCCCCATGATTGCCCCGGCGAGGAAGAAGGCTGAGACGATGGAGAAGAGGACATGTGCCGAGAGATAGTTCACCGGCGCGCCCCATCCCGCGAGCAATATCGCGAGGAGGTAGTCGTAAGCCATATTGCTCACTTTGCCAAAGACCGCTTGAGCGCAGCCACCTCATCAGATACATCTGCGAGATGCATTAGGTTCAACCTATCGGCTTCCCCCAGTAGTTTGAAAATCTCACTGGATCTTATGCTGTATAACGTCTTCTTGCCCTCCTGCCGCCGTTTGAGTATGCCCGCCCTATAGAGCTGGTCCAAGCTCACCGAGGTGGTGGACTGGGCTTTGCCCAAGGCAGGAATAATCTCGCACACGTACCGCTCACCGCCCTTAAGATAGTCTATGATCTCCAACCGCGTTCTGTCGGATAGAGCCTTGAATAAGCGCGCTCTTGAGCTTAGCAACTTGACGTCTAACATTTCGATCATTGCTCTGACTCAAGGCGCTTAAATATAATCATATCGTTAAATCGATATATGTAGATATTACTTGCGACTTTGTTACGCATATTAGGCGGGCTGCCCGCGTTGGTTACCGCGTGCAACAGAAAGAGAAAAATATGTGGCGAGTAACATAATTTTAGGAGTTGTCAATGATGGATATCTTAGCAGTAATAATTAGCCTAGTGATTAACATTATCGTCTTATCACCGGCATTGTGGCTGTCGGGTAGACTGCTCGTTGGTGGCCAGAAGGCAAAGTTCATAGATTCAATAATGATAATTGTCATCGGCTTGGTTGTTGGAGCAATAGTCGGTGCTCTTATCATTGGATGGTTGGCATCTATAATAATGATCATTGTTTGGCTGGCACTTATAAAGCACTTCTTTGACTGCGGCTGGCTCAAGGCACTACTCATTGCGATAATAACGCTGATAATATTCGTAATCATTGCCGCTGTGCTATCGCTGGTAGGAATTGGTCTCTTCGCGCTGATAATCTAAGCGCCGACCCTTTCTCTTTCTTTTTTTTCTTTTTCTAGATCCATGACTCAGCAATACCACTTCGCCTCAATCAATTCACCTTGATGGAAGCCTTCGGAGGCATTGATTGGAACTTCGTTGTGCTAGCACAAAGCAAGTGAGCGATGAAAGGTGTTTCCGATCAGGGTGGTTGAGTGGGGGCTGAAGTGGAGGTTGCCTATGAACTAACGCTATGGGTCACAGGATGTTCAACTGGAGCGCCCTGAATTTGCCCTAGCTGGACTCGTAGCGACCGCGTTTTCAATAAAAATGCCAGTATCAAAGCGCGTTAGGTTGGGCATAACGCCCCCATGATGTAAAGCGGCGAGCATCCGAAGCGTCATATAGTATCTGAGGAAATGTTGCACCTAAAACTTGAACGCCCTGCCCTCAACCGCTAGTTGCTCATTCGCGCCTCGACAGACTCCGTGCCCACTCACGGCAGAGCTTGGCATCATCGACCCTGCCGGCAGCCTCGAATGCGTCCGCGAGCCCGCTCCAGGCACGGGCGAACTGAGGGTTCAGATTTAATGCCATCTCGAAGAATGGCACGGCTGCCTCGTGTCTGCCCTGCTTGTGCAAGGCGATGGCTTTACCCTCCCAAGCAAATGGCATCTCCGCGTCCATCTTTATTGCCTTGTCGAATAGCCCTATCGCTTCATCGTAACGACCCAAATTAATCATTGCAACCCCCTTTGCTGCCCATGCCACGGCATTCTTCGGATCAAGCTCGATTGCCCTTTCCAGATAATTTAGAGCGTCCTGTATCTTGCCCAGCTCCAAGTGGATCCTACCACGGGTCAGCATCTCATTCGAGGCGGCAGAGTTGCTATCTTTTGAGCCGCTCTCACCATCACAATTGCCTTGCATAGCAATCACTTCAGTTTTATCGTAGGGCGCCCTCCGCCCAGGGTCTTCCCAACGCTACCGTCAACCGCTATCACGTAGCCCTCACCCTTAAGCGTGTAATAGACGAACCAGACCGGCGCGTGTATAAGCTCCCCGTCTCCGATGGTGATGTTAGATGAGACGGTCTCAAGCACCTGCACGCGTGATGACGCTACCTGCCGTTGCTTTGCGTCAACCTCCGCCTTCACCCTCGGCTTGGCTTCATCCTCAATATACTCAGAGCCAAGATACTCGGCCTCCTGTGGAATTTTTCCCTGGTCGAACGGCACCTTCTGGTCCAAAGGCACATCGAACGATTTGATCTCGTTTATCATTGATTCCCTTGCCATCATGGTCCAAACATAGTGGTTGGAGAACGTCTGGGCGACAGCCCTTGGAGGGGTATAGCCTGCGCTGGAGCGCATCCCTCTGCGGCCCCTTCTTTGGGAGGACGCGTAAATGTCTGCGCCCACTAGTATCAGCTTCCCTATCTCCTCTACCGTGGAGCCACTGCTGCCGCCGATGCCAACAGGCGTACCATAGCCGCCTGTGGTCCCCCTGAATGAGGTAGTCACATCAACCGGAAATACCCAGAATGGGATGTACCTAAGCTTGACGCCGGTTATCACCGCATCGCGCGCTACGTTCATGCGCAAGATGCCTTTGTCCATATACTTTCGCGCTGCCTCCACTATCTGCTGCGTGAATAGCCTGTTGAGGATCATGCTGTGCTTCTTAATCTGTACACCGGAGCCGATTGCGATTGAGTTGCCGCAATACTTACACGTGAAGAAGAGATCCTCCTGAGTCATCGTTATTGGGGCACCGCATTTTGGGCATTCGGTCGGCATTGGCTTCGTCGAGGCACCGCCATCAACATCGCCACTAACAGCCTTGCCCTGCAGAGAGTTTAATTCGCCCGGCGGCGGGGGAGGCATTGAAACGCTCAAGTCTATCCTTGATTCAAGGTCAGGCCTCCCCTCCACTGCCACCACTACCCTGACGGTCCAGCGCCGCTGCATCCGTGAACCGTCCTCCCTTGCACCTTCGTAAGAGGGACCAAGGTTTGATGGGATGGGCACTGCAAACTGCAGGTCCTTACGCTGCCCGACCGCCATACTTATTGGACCTGACACATTAACAGGATTTTTGACCATTACCAGCTCGGTCTGCTGTTGCATTGAGCCAGCGGTGCCGGGGCTCACGGCTCCGTAGATCCTAGTATCGGCAGACCCACCAAAGTCTTGGAGGCGCCCTGTTATTCGCTCGACTCCGATTAGCTCGGCGCGGATCTCATCGCAGGCAAATGCCTCTTGTGGGCAGATGCTAACCGTACCAGTAATGGTATCCCCTACGACGAAACTGCCCTTGGAAGGCGTGATCGTGATGGTAGCCTTCGGCGCTGAGAAGACCTTGAATAAAGGCACCCGCCACACCACCATATCGTCCAACTTGAGATACGCGCAGGGGGGTATAATACCTTTACTTTGGCAGTTAGAGTCACTAGAGGCGAGAGGATAGGGAAAAAAGAGTGGAGGAGCGCACGACTCAGAAGAGCTTCGAGGTTAGCTTCATGGCTAATATGGGGTGAGCCATAAGTTTTGAAGCGACCCTCTTTACGTCAAGCCCGTTAGCAAGGTCCACGATATCCTGCCCTGATAGGATGGTTCCCAGGGTGTTCAGGTCTTCATCGCCCAGCTCCTCGATCGCGCGTAGAACCTTCAGGCTCTTGGATATCCTTGCCCCCCAGTACTCGGAGTAGGTCGCAGGGTAGCCTTTCATCAAAGACATGTCGCCATTCGCGAGCGCCTTTGCAACGAAGTCCCCAGCGATACTGCCCGCTGCCATGCTTGTCCGTATTCCTCCTCCTGTTATTGGGATGACCTGCCCCGCCGAGTCGCCACAGAGTGCAATGTTTGATCTCACGAACTCCCTTATCTGCCCGCCGCATGGAACGCCCCCTCCCCCCTCCTTGATAATCTTCGCCCTCCTGAACAGCTCGGGGTGGGCGGAGATGAACTTATCAAGATAGGGTTTTGCAGGCTTCCCCCTGACGCCTATGCCAACATTAGCCACAAACTCGTTCTTAGAGAATACCCATGCATAGCCGAGTGGGGCCACTTCCCTGCCCATATAGATCCTGATCATATGACCTTCCGGCACGTTGCAGTTCACCATGACGTATTGCATCGTTGGAATCAGCGCATATCCCGAGAGGTCGAAGCCGCAGCTCTTCGCTACGACTGACCCGGCGCCGTCTGCACCAACGAGCACTTTGTACTCGACCTCGTTCAGCTCACCCTTATGCTCGTAGGCGAGCTTTGTCGCCTTTCCGCCGTCCATGGTTATAGCCTTGACCTCGCTTCGCATCTGAAGGTCGGCGCCTGCATCGACCGCCTCCTTCGCAAGGGCGCTTAAGAACAGCGGCTTGTTCAGGATGTAGCCACGATAGTGCTCGCCAGCTATCCTCACGCCTTTCGATTCGTCTGGTGGGAAGACGAGTGCGCCATCAATACTGTTCGAGATCAGCGATTGGGTAACGGGTATCTCGGCAGTCTCGAATGCCGTCTCGGAGACGGCCTCGGCGCAAGCCCTTACGCCAAAGTCACGGTCCTTCTCGAGCATCACTACCGTGAAGCCGCTCTTCGCGATCTTACGGGCTGCCATAAGCCCGGCGGGACCAGCGCCCACCACGACTGCGTCATATTTTGCTGCCATTTTGGTTCATCCCTTGAAAGTCATGGCTGGCGTCCACATCGCGCCAGCACTTCACTATGTTGCTTCGGCGGGGCATATATCCTTTTTTTGTGGATTTGTATCAGCCCACACGATGCGTCGTCGCCCTGAGACCGAGCCGGCAAGGCGCCATATAATCCCGCGGCATATATTGAGTTGAATGTAGCGCATCTCAGATTATTCAAGAACCGCCTTGTTTCTTAGAGTGCCTATGCCCTCGACAGTAGCCTCGACGAGATCGCCATCCTGCAACTGACCTATCTTCTCTGGGGTTCCAAGCGCAATTATTGCACCCGCCTCGAGCGTCGTGAAAGACGAGATATACTCTATGACCGTCGGAATGTCGAAGACCATATCGGTGGTCCTCGATTTCTGCCTCTGCTCCCCGTTCACGGTCAGCTTCAGCTCAATGTCCATCGGGTTCGTGAGCTCGTCGGCCGTCGTTATGCATGGACCTATTGGAGCAAATGAGTCGAAGCCCTTTGATCTGAGCCAAGGACGCATGAGAGCGAAGTCCCTCTGTTGTATGTCCCTAGCGGTGATGTCGTTGAGTACGGTGTACCCGAATACGTGTGAGTATGCCTCCTCCTTCGGTATCTTCTTCCCGCCCTTACCGATGACCACGGTGAGCTCAACCTCGTAGTCCACCCTCGTTGCAACCCTAGGCAGCACGATATTGTCGTCTGGCCCCACGACAGCCATGGAAGGTTTCGTGAATATGACGGGTACCTCAGGTACCGGACGCTTCAGCTCAGGTGCATGTGACCTGAAGTTAAATCCCAAGCAAAAGACCGCTGGTGGACGGAGTATCGGCGCCCTTAGCCTGACGCCGCCTGTATGGAAAGCCTGACCATCGCAGGCGAGCTTCGCTAGCATCTCGTCGGATATCGATCCAAGCTCGTCTCGCAGTAGCCCCATTCGCCTCTCGTCGGAGACCTCGATGAGCGGGAGCAGGCACTTGTGACATGTGAAGTTCAAGTCTCGTTGGGAGACAAATGATGTCAGCTTTATGACGTAGTCCCCTTTAATGACGCCTGGAAATATGCTGCCGTTTTGTTCAAAAGTTACAAGCTTCATAGTAGTACCTTCGCCTTTAAATACAATATTCAAAATAGTCCTCAAAACATTTTAAACCTTTCCAAGATGGCGTGAACTATTGATCGAGAAGGGTGCGTAATCTATGCGATGGGATTCGAGGCCGAGGGCTTCTGCAAACTCTTGAATTAACAAGGAGAGGGTGTGGCTGAGCAGTAACGATGCTCGAGAATGATTGCGTGAGGACGTGTGCAACACGTTTGCCCAATATAGACTGCAGAATGTTGCGGATATTAACCTTAATTTTTAATGTAGTTCCGTGAGACACGACATTACGCATGCCCAGAGACACAGAGTGCTTGTTATGGGGGCTCAATAGAGGTTCTTTGACCACAACCACATAGCAGCTACATGCGGCGCAGATGGATTCTGCAGGATAGTTTATGCGTTGCAGACCTGCCAGGGTTATCGATAGAGTTGCCCGAACTGCCGCGCACATACGCATAGTTTTATGGCTCAATTTTTCGGATCGATCATCGAATTAAACTTTAATTTATGAAAAAAGATAGTTACATTACAAAGCAAGGGTTTACTATAAAAGATATAATAAAAAAGGGGAGGGCGCCATTACCTCTTCTTTCGCATAAACGCGAATATTAGAAGGGCGCCTACCACGACCGCAGCAGCGATCACGATCAGCGTTGTTGAGTCGCCAGCAGCTTGCTGGACCGAGACGTTTATTGTAATATTGTTGGACAGGGTCCGGTCGTAGTCCTCACCCTGAGGGACTTCTGCAAAGATGACCCACGCACCTGCTTTGTCCAGCGAGATCGCCGCCCCGAAGCTGTACGAAGTCGCGTTAATAGGGATTGCAGCTGACGAGTTCTGCGGGTCATTTACCCATAGAAGGATCGGCGTCTGTGAAAATGGTATAACAGTACCATTGATAGTGACCACTGCCGGGACGCCTGAGGTGATCGTAACGGCATAAGAGGATGAGCCAATGATCACCTCTGGCGTCACCTTCTGCCGAGCCTGTAGCGCATAGATATACACGGTATCGGATGTCGCTCCATAATAGTCATCATTGCCTGACCATGATGCGGTGAAGGAGTAGTTTCCGACCTGCGCCAAGTTGACTTCGACTGAAAATGCCCCTTCGGATGCGTTGACGTCTAGCAGATGCTCCATCGCAGAGCCGTTGATCGATTGGTAAATGCCGACGGTGGTCAAGATATCGAGAGAGATAGCGCCACTAAGGGTGGCGTTCGATCCAACGGTGGCGTTGCTGGAGTTGGCAACAAGGCTAAGCGACGAGTTCTGCTTAGTGGCGTTTGCTAGAACGCTCACGCTCGCCTCAGGCGATTTGGCAGACTCATAGTATGCGTCCCCCGACCATTCTGCCCTGAAAGAGTAATCCCCTATTACGCTTGGAATTAGTGCGCAGCTGTATGCGCCGGCGGCCATATCGCACTCCAGCGAGTCATGGAATCCCGAACCGTTTATTGACCATCGAACGATTATCGTACCAGATGTGGGTACAGAGAGTGCTCCGCTGATCTCGAGGCTGGAACCCAAGCTAATGTTTGTTGGCACAACCACCAGCGTAAGGGAGGCGTTCTGCTTGGTTGGCGGCAAACTGGCAGATACCACGCGACCGACAATGGTTCCGCTTGCGCCTCTCTGAAGCGAGAAGTCTGCATTCGAGTATGCCCCCGGGTATACGGTAGCTACAATAGACGACGCGACGTAGCCCTTCATTGAGCACGTTAGGCTTAGCGTGGCGTTGGCTTGACCTTCAGGTATGCATGCCTCGACGACGTAGCTGCCGTTGCTCGTCGACGTCACCCAGCCATCACCATAGCTTATGTTCGCGCCAGCTATGGGACTGCCAGAGGGGCTCGAGACGAACCCCGCCACGTACCCCCTCGTAGCACCCGATACACTTATCGTTAAGTTCATTGAGGCTTCGTGATTCTGTACTAGGTTTATCTCCTTTCGGTTCGAGACCTCGTTATTGGCAACGACGCTATATGTGCCGGTCCCTAGTCCAGATGCGATCCGGTAGTAGCCTGAGCCGTTTGTGTATCCGCTACCCACATAGCTCCAATCATTTGAGAAACAGAATATGGAAACCTTCGGGGCAGGCATTCCGTTGCTGTATGACACATATCCGCTGAGGACAGCAGATCGTGATAGCGAGTAGTCGATAGTCGCCCCCTGCGAGTATGTTAGATTAATGGCGCGCATACCGGCGGATGTGCGATATATGAATCCGGCTGAAGAGGATACGGTTACGTTGTAGCCCCCCTCAAGTAGGTTAGAGGAGATGTTGTACTTACCATCCGGTCCGGTCTTGGCGCATCCGACAAAAGAACCCTCTCTCATGATAACGATAGAGATGCCCCCCAGAGGTTCGCCAGAGGGGCTCTCAGTCACCGTGCCTGACACACTGCAGGATCGCCCCATCTGTACGATTATGCCTGATGTTAGCTGCCCCTCAACTGCAGCGATCCCGCTTGTGGTGTTCCCAGTATAGCCGGGCGTGAAGGTGTTGGGATAGCTGAAGGGAATTGCACTTACGTTATAAGAGCCGCTGCGTATGTCGGTGTTGAAGATGAATGCCCCGCTCGCATCTGAGAACGCCACGCCAACGGTCGAGTTGGTGTCCAGGCTCACTAAGGAAACTTGTGCGTTACACACCGGCTCCCCCCAAGGTCCAACTACCATGCCTTGAATCACAGCAGAAGCGTTCATGAATACGTCACCCACATCGGTGATGTTGCCATTCGAAACGGCAACGTTCTCCAATAGTGCGCCGATATAGCCGGTAGAGGATGCGGTAACCGAATAAACACCATCGGGCAACCCCTCGGAGATAACGAATGAGCCGTCAAAAGAGGCGGCAGCTAGCCCATATCCATCCATGCTCTCTGCGACGACGATTGCATAAGGAATTGAAGGGGGCGGCGTCAGCATCAAATGCGCAATGGAGGCTGATGGCGATGCGGCAACGGTAACAAAGGAGGATGAGAGCATAAGAATGGTGCAGATGATCCAGATAGAGCGCATTTCAACCACGCCCATTATTGCTATAATGCTACTTTAATATCTTCTAGATCAAATGCGGTCAACGTGTTGGTGGGTCATTGTTGCAGACCGTAGTACGAGCGGTACTCCGCGCGGTGCTCGGAAAGAAATGCCTCGAGTGCCCTCCTGCTGAGGAGGTCCGCCTCCTCGTTCCGTTCTCTTGGTATCCACTCGAAGTCGACGCGTTCGAAACTCGCAGCAAGGCGCTTGGCCTTTTCGTGTAGCGCGGCCAGCCGTTTTGCCCTGACCGCATACCGCCCCTGCATCTGGCGTATAATCAGCTGACTGTCACCTCTTACATTTAGGGGTCCGGTATATCCGGAAGCGAGTAGCCTCTCCATGCCCTTAATCATAGCAGTGTACTCTGCGACGTTGTTGGATACGTCGTCGCCAAAGAGGCCGGCGCCGACAGTTCCAAAGCCTTCACAGAGCTTCTTTGTGCCGCGGTATATCACATAGCCATAGGTGGCGACTCCGCCAGGGTTCTTTGGTTCGCATAGTCCATCGAAGTAAAGCACCAAAGAGGCTTGCATCCCGTTTAACACTCTCGAATTCCTCTTTCCATTTATCGCCATCCCGCGCATTGCGTTGGCTGAGGCGTTTGCAATACCCGCGACTACTATTTTAAAGCGATGGTAGCAACAACAGGGCGTTTGCGAGCAGATAGGCAGAGAACGTTGCTAAAAGTGCAAATGAGGCATACACGACGATGCGGTAGAGTGATGAGACCCGCCGGCTCAACCATGATACAAGGACGGGAAAGGATGTGATCCAAGAGAGTATCCCGATGAAGAAGCCAGCGATGACGAGGGGACCTATGCTTGATATCAAGAGCAGCCCAACGCTGAACCACCATGCTATCTGGAAAGGGTTTGTCAGGCCTATGGTGAGTCCTGCAACATAAGGGCGCCTCACATGTATGTTTGTAGCAGCTGAGAAGCCACAAATCTTCTTCGCTGAGCGGTAGGTAAGAGCCGCAAGGTAAGCAAGCAACGCCGAGCTCACAAGAGAGAAGATGAATTGCAGCCGGCTGTCGAAGATGAGAAGCCCCCCGAGGCAATAAGCAAAGATCAGAAATGATGCGTCTGCGGTCATTGCACCCAACCCTACGAGGAAACCGTTCTTCCTTGACCCCGATGCGGCATGAAGGGCTATGACAGCGTTGACCGGCCCTGGGGGCGCGGATATCGAGAGACCAAGGAAAAACCCCGCCGCAACAACTAAGAGCGATTCGAGCAAAGCCAGCACCACAATATATGCGCAGGTAGGCACTGCCAGGATCCTATGGCAGCCGCTTCCATATCGCAATTGCGTCATGCGAGTGGATGGACTCCATACTCCTCGCCTCGATATAGCTAGCGCCAGGAAATTCCTCCTTGCACGACCTTACTATATCCTCGACGAAACGGGGCTTCTCCTGCGCCGCCAAGATCTTAGAGACCTCTTCGTCCCGCTTCAGGTGCTCTGAGAGCGTGGCGGAGAAGCACGCGTCCATCCTTCGACCTACTTCTATGAAGTCGAGCACGAGATCGGATGAGATTCTGACGACCAAATGCGCCCGCTGCATATGCCCTATGCCACATAGGTCCTTGCTACATGGGCATGACGTTATGCCGTACTTTTTGAATGAGTAATTTATGGGACCGGCTTCGTTCAGTTCGACCGAGACGCGCATGAACTGATCACCCAAGGGATAATCGAACCTGCAAAAGACGGTACAGCCGGCTTGAGTCGTATTGACCTCATGGCATATAGCCCTTAGTGCATCCTCGATGTTCCGTCCCTCGGTGTTCCGCAACACAGCGCCTACCAAACGGCTCATATGGACGCCCCTCTTGCGTGTTGGGACAGTAACCATGAGCGAGATTGGAAATGATAGCCCGCCACACTTGTAGACTGTCCTCAATCCGCATATGCCAGCATTCACTATGCCATCGGCAGGCTCGTCTTGTAGCTCCCGCTTTTTCATGTCAATCGCCCGGTTGTTTCTGGTGAGTCGCTCATACACAGCCTCTTTGCATCATGCCGAACATCGTCCTTCAGAGGTGGCATCATAGCTCGGTGAAGTGCGGCTGACCAAGGCGTTTGGTCAGACGTGACCCTTTGTTTGCGCCCTCCGATATCTCTAGCGATATGGAGGATATGTTAGCAGGCATCCCTACCGCTAGAATCCTCAGCAGTGAGTCGTTGATGTTCTCACATGTTCCTTCACCATCGAGGATGCAGAGTTGATCCGAAGGTAGAGTGAAGGAATACTGCCCGTGACTCACGACTATGTGGTCCCCTTCGCATCTGCAGTACTTCCTGCTCGTAACGAGTTTATGGTCGAATGTTGCCAGCGCCTCGTTTAGGAGGCTCTTCGCATCGCCGAAGTCCATAACCATCCCTCCCTCGCCAATCGTGCCGCTGACCTCCATCCTTGCAACGGATGTATGACCGTGAAGGGGAAAGCACCGGTCGTGCTCGGGTAGGAAGTGCGAGTAATCGAAGCTCGCCTGCACGTAAACACTAGCTTCCTTCTTCATGGATTATCGCCTCCAATCTTTCGCCTGAGGTACACATGCGTCATTATTCGTCAATGGACTGCGAAGCGCATTTGTAAGCATTTCCGAATGCATCATGGCTTACTATGCTCTCCAGCCGCCTGCGCCTGAAGATCATTGAACGGACGGTCCTTGTTAGGGATGGCTTCTCGTTTGGATAGCCTACTGTGATTAGCGCAATGACCGCATAGGAGGGGGGGATGCCTAGCAGCGACTTCACGTCTTCCTCCTTGAAGCTGCCGATCCAGCAGGTCCCCAAACCCTCGCCTGTTGCCACCAGGACCATCGTCTGCATCGCTATGGTGGTATCCACAACACACCACTTTGGCGAGGCGTCCTTGTCCGCGCAACCGACTATTACAACAGGTGCCTCTTCGATGAAGTGCGCAAAATGACCGCTTGAGAGCGCCTTTCGCGTCTCCTTATCCGTGACTACCACGAAGTGCCACGGCTGCCGGTTCATAGCGGACGGGGAGAGCCTAGCGGCTTCGAGGATCCGGTCCAGCTTGTCCTTTGGCACGGCGTCAGGCAGGTAAGACCTCACCGATCGCCTTGACTTTACCGCAACGAAGACGTCCATATTGCTCATGAGAGAGGATAGAGACGCGTAGCGATATTACTTTTTTGTTAACCCAAGCAGGTACCGCGCTATAGGGGTTTATGGCAGACGATGCAGAGCACTAGGATGCGGCAAAGTATATGAAAAGATATGGAGAAGGTTGATGTAGGGCATAAGCAAGCCCTATCTAATCGCAGCGCAGGATGGCATGTTTTATGAAACGGATGAGCGGTGTCAAGCTTAGGATAATCTGCGACAACATGGTGCGCGTCGGCTCCAGGGGGATGCTCGGGGAGCATGGATTCTCCGCCATGATCGAGCATGAGGGTGAGGCTTTACTTCTGGATGCGGGACAATCCGCAACTGCAATACTCAACAACATCGCAACTATGGATGAAGGTATGGCTCATGGGGGCGGCGAGGGGGCAAGGATGCCGGAATTACAAACTGGCCTAACAGTAGCATTGAGTCACGGCCACTTCGATCACAGCGGCGGCTTGCTGGGGCTCGCTAGTTGCGGGCGCTACAAGTGCGAAGTCCATGCGCATCCAGACGCGTTCTTCAGGAGATACAAGAAGCCTGAAGGAAGGATGGTCGACATCAGCATGCCCTTCCCCAAGTCGAGGCTATTGGAGGTGGCGGAGGTGGTCGAGGCTAGGGAGGCTACGCTGCTAAAGGATTGGGCGATGCTGAGCGGAGAGGTAGTACGCTCCAATGATTTTGAGGTGCCTGAAACAGAATTCTTCATAGACAGAGGCAACGGTCCTGAGAAGGATCCGTTTCTCGATGACCAGTCATTATTCCTGACCATCGAAGATAAGGGACTTGCAATAATAACCGGGTGTGCCCATTCAGGCATAATCAATATAATCGATCATGCAATCAGTGTGACGGGCATACAGGATGTTTACGCAGTCATCGGTGGCTTCCACTTGGTCGACTGCTCAAAGAGCAAGATGCGCAGGACCATAGAGGAGTTGAGGAGGAGGCGCCCTGCGCTGCTGATGCCATGCCACTGCACGGGCATGGATGCGATCTTCGCACTGAGGGGCGGCTTGGGCACGTGCGTCAGACCCGGCGGCGTTGGCATGGAGGTAAAACTCTGATCAGAGTGCATAATAATGCCGGCGGGAACTAGAGTAAAATATAAGAATCGGTGTGAACAGCAATTGGATAGTGGTAATATGTCATATTGCCCTAACTGCGGCAAGTCGATCGAACCCAACGCTAACTTCTGCAGCTCTTGTGGCGCTGCGATGAAGCCTGCAATTGCAAACCAAGCATCAGAGGAGTTGCCGCTACCGCCTCCACCCCCTGATTACGCGGCGCCGGCAAATGGGCGTGGCGATGTGCCGCAATCCCAACCAGAACCATCGTCATTCGTGGAGCAGCACACATGGAGCGACGGGGAGCAGACGATTGGAGTAATACCGCATGCTAAGAAGATGAAATCTCTTGGCAGGTATGATTCATTCGCCCTCGTCGTCACGACGCGGCGCATGATCGCTGCCCAGCTGACATCGGAGATGCTCGCAGATGCCGCGAACAACGCTCGGGAGAAGGCGAAGAGCGAGGGCAAAGGCTTCTTTTCATCGTGGGGAGCTCAGCTGAAGACTGCGTTCACATATAGTGGAAAGTACCTTGAGATGCCGCCGGATAGCATCATCGCGGAGACTCCGGGGAATTTAGCCATTGAAAACAGCACAATATCGCAGATCAAGGTGGACATAAAGAGGGAAAATACTGGTTCAAGCAACGCCCAGCGAGACTTTGAACTAAACATACAGACCCCTACAGGCACGTATAGATATCGCGTAGACGATAATGACGACTACACAAAGCTGCTGAAGCAGGTATACGGTGAGCGCGTGAAGATGCCGTTTGGCTACTTCTCCAAGGGACCCGTCAAGATCAAGTTAGGGTTCTAGACGAAGCATGGCGCCGTCTCACATCTTTATTGTTTTTTATTCCGCGTCAGCATTTTATCAATGAGTTGCTCTTGGCAGGCGCATCGAATGAATGGGGCACAAAGCGGTTTAACCCGCGCCAGAGACCGCATCAAAATGCGTCAAGCCATGCCGAAGATATGAAAGTGAGCGCAGCAGCAGTTGAGTTTGTCGACAGCCGTTACTCGTTGCCCATTTTGATCGACGTTCCATCGGTTATTCAAGCTGTAGTCGGCCAATGAAGACAGCCCGAGTCGTTGCCTCATAAGTCGCAATTAACGCACACAAGTCAAGTCGATCCAAATAATGCGGCCGCAACGATTTGGCGGATCTGATTGCGATGATAATACAGTTATACATAATTTTATATTGCATCGAAGACAACTCCTGCATGGTGATGCACCTGCAAGATCGCTCCTCCGCAATAAGACCAGTACAGAAACAGGGCAGGGTTCTTTCAGGTGTTGATCTTTTCCTGCTATGGGCAGGGTCTGCAATAGCAGTGGATGTGTGGTACAGTGGCGGCGCTATAGGAAGCATCGGCTGGACGGGAGGCGTTGCAGTCATCCTGCTCGGATCTTTCGCTGGAAGTGCGATATTGGCGGCGGCGGGGGTCATTGGAAGCGACCACGGAATACCTTCAATGGTATCGAGCAGGCTGGCATACGGTATCAAGGGTTCTTACCTCCTCAGCGCCATCAATTATCTTGCCCTTGTGGGCTGGACGGCTTGGATGATCAATATCAACGCCTCGGCAGCGGATAGGGTTGGTAACATCCTCTTCGGCTTCGAAGGGCCCTACATCTGGATATTCGTCTGCGGTGCGGCATGCACGGCGATGGCGCTCATTGGTGCGAATGGCTGGAGGCGATTATCCAGGGTGATTGTAATCGCGCTCATAGTAACGACGGTAGCGATCAACTGGCTGCTTTTAACATCTGGCGGGCTTGAGGGGCTGTCCGCGTCCCCGCGACAAGGAATGCCACTGGGAGTCGGCTTCGATCTTGCACTGATAATCCCGCTCTCGTGGGCACCCCTCGCGTCAGATTACAGCAGGTTCGCAAAGTCGACGAAAGGGGCGTTCCTAGGGTCGCTCTTTGGGCAAGGAACGGCAAACGCGTGGTTCTTCGTCACCGGCTTGGCTTGCACCATAATTATTGGGTCGGTCGACCCAACGGTCTACGTCACACAGATTGGAGGACCGCTCTTCGGCTTTGCGGCGCTCTTTGTAATATGGGTAGGGACCCTGACAACGACGTTCCTAGATATATACTCTGCCAACATCTCCGCCATCAACATATTCCCAAAGCTGAAGGAGTGGCAGGGAAGCGCCATCACAGGGTTACTCGGCACATTGCTGGCGCTTATGCCGTGGTTGTCAGTATTTGTTGACTTTCTTTACATCATTGGCGCTGTCTTCGCGCCGTCCTTCGCAATTGTAATCGCTGACTACTTCATAATACGCAGGCGCCGTATCGTGATCGAGGAGGTCTACGAACAGAAGCGTCTCGGCTCGTTTAGTGGATTCAGCGTTCCAGCGATGGCTTCGTGGCTATTCGGCATACTATTTTACTTCCTAACAAAGAGTTTGCTCGAGCCCGTGGGCAGCATGTTGCCAACTTTCGCCGTGACTGGCGCGCTCTACGTCACATTAAAGAAGTGTGCAGGCACTCGGCGGCTGAGCGGATGATGGCGCGAAAAGCCAAAAGCGGATTCTGGAAGAGGGGAGGGGAATGCCATCGACCATCAACGAAACTATGAAATAAGGTGCCGCATCGGGCTAGGGCGCTCAACTGCGCGATAGCGCTTGACTATCGGCGCGTCTGGAGATGATGGCTACCTACAACGGCTACTCCATAGGAGTGACGGTGACCCTGCCGTCTGGCGTGCCGGTTACATTGAAGGCGTTGGAGAAGCCCCCACCGGATACATCCAAGTAGAAGGCATATGAACGGTTCTCGCCTAGGCATGTTGTCGAGACGTTGCCGGCCACCGCACTGATTGCTATCTTCGAAGGCAGCATCAGAATGATGGAGACCGACGAGCCGCCTATCTTTGCTTCAGAGGCTGCGTCCATTATCCCGCGCACGACTGAGTAGTGCATCTCCTCAGACGATGCGCCGGCCATGACGGTTGCCAAGCTTCCATACTGAGCGTATGCGGATGCGATCGCTAATGACATGACGCATAGCGTAGATACGGTAAGCATGATCTCTACGAGTGCCCGATCCATTGTCCTCAACTCATTGGCGCGGCAAAGGCTCCAGCCTTACGTTGTAGTGCGAAGATTGAACCAAGACCTCTTCTCCTGAGAGGGCCTCGAATGATGCAACTTCTGCTCCATCTACGAAGACAGACACGATGCAATCGTAGAGGCACTCCCGCCGGTATTGGTTCACGATGACGTCTGACGTCTCCTTAAGAATGTCGAAGTGACCGGATGCGCAGAAGTCCGAGAGGTAACATGACAATATGGAGAGCCTGTGCAGGGTCCGCCCACCCGTGCCGCCTTCGTCCCTCTCGTAAGACAAGCATACCTGCGGCCGCAGGACGAAGGAGCCGTTTGCATCGAACATCGTGATAGGTGGCTGCGGAGCGAGAGAGACTATGCCGGCATCGGCATCCCGGTTCAGCGAGAGGTTTCTGATGACTAGCGCATTCTCGGGAAAGGACCAGAATATGGAGTCGCCCGATAGGAGGATTGATACGTTTCCTGACCCGATTCGGAAGGTTGTCATTTGGTGTGAGCCCGTTGAGACGCCCCTTATCACAACAGTCCCGTTCTGAAAGAGGGCGCCGCCAATTTCTAGTCCCTTCTCAATGATGGACCCATCGCCGATTCCGCCTGCCCACTGTATGTAGTAACTTGCCATTATTGCAGAGTAACAGACTGCGGAGATTACCGCAAGTGCCACCATGATGCGCGCCAACCCTTGGTACGTTATTTCGCACCCCCATTACCAGCCCGGAGGCGGAGACACCGAAGATGCTAGCAGGAATACGCCGGCACGTGTCGGGCAGTATAGGACGCCACTCGAGTCGGGCGGTATCAGCATAAGGTAGAGCCTGCATCCTGAAGGGCTACTGGAGATTGCCACAGAGATGCTCGGATGTGTGATCAGTATCACGCCCCTTAGGACGGCCACACCGGTGCCTAAGTTGAGCGAGGCATCTATGTTCCAACTCAGGTGGTCGGGTGAGACGGCAAAGCTGCCATCGTGTCCGTGAACAAGCACGCACTCAGATGTTGAAACGTTGATCTCTATGACCTCCGCATCTGAGCCGCCCCATATGCGTTCATCCCCCCACCATAGGATCGTTGATGCCCCTTCTACCGGCTCGAGCCGATCTGACCCCCAGTCAAATGCCTGTAAAGCAAGATGAGTGTCGTTATGCATAAGAAATTGACCGGAGATCGCTGTAAAACGGATGAATGAAGGGAGTAACGATGGCACCGCTGACGGGGATCCGCTCAGGTTTGAGAAGAGGGATATGGACCAGTTGCCTTCGATGTAGGGGATGCTTTCCATAACGGCGTAAGGTATCCATAGTAGGCATTTGCCTGATCGATCGTTTGGAGAGGAGAATCCGATGCCAATCTCGTTGATAGATACAACGTATGATCCCACTCGCCCTTCGATTGGAGTTCCATCGGAGTAGGTCAGTCTGACTTCGGCAAGCGCGCCCGATAAGTTATAGCTGAAGATGGTGTGCGCAGAGATGCGCTCGGCGCTCCATGAGCCATTAGACAAATGCGTTGCGCCGCCGGCGGCAACCTCGGCGAAGACGAAGTGGACTGAACACGGGTCTAGGTCGCTTATCACCCAACACCCGGTGAGGTTGCCTATCACGATAGAGAAGGAGCCTGATCCATCGGTCATCGCCTCCGCCTTGGCACGACCTTCGTCATCCGTGCCAATGCCTGACGTGGGCCCCCAGTAAGAGGCGCTGCCATCGCTGAACCAGACCGTTACCGAGATGGGTGTAGGCGAAGTTATGCCGCTCACTCGCCCAGAGACGTTTACTCCGACGCACTCCCCTGCGATGAGCCTCCTATACATCATGCCCGTCTCCAAATCGCATGGTCTTACGTTAATCCGGTCAGGATCCCAATAGTCATCCTCAAACTTGGCTAGGAGGGAGTGGTCATTGTCCATCATTACGGATATCGATTGAGCGCAACCGGCATACCGCCCGTCCAAAAACCAGCCGGCGAAGGAGTGACCATCCTCAACATGATGGATTGCGACATCCTGTATCGAATGGCGCGGCACGGAGTATATCCCCGGCGACGGGAGTGTCGAGCCACCGGACGTCGAAGATATCTGGAGGGCGAATGACGCGGGCGTGGTAGAGAAGTACACGGCTGCAGACCCATTAGACATTACTGGTCCCAAGGTAACTTCTGGTGTGTAGAAGGTCTGGTTGCCGACGACGATCCTGTCGAAGTAGTAGCCGCTGAATGGCTCTGCGTTCACAGTGATGTGATGCCCAACATCAACAGCGTATGCGCCATATCCATTCATGTAGGATCCATAGGCAGCGGAGTATAGCGGCCACCCTGGGGAATCTGACGATACCCCAACAGCCCCCCAATCCTGCATGGGGGATGATACAGAGATGTCGAAGTCAAAGCTTTTCAGGTATAGCCTGACGTTCACAGCACCATTGCCTGCCTCGATGCAGCAGGACTGCGGGTAAGAGGCGGAGGCTGGCGATATCTGAAAAGTCCCGCTAGAGTTGCTCACATAGAGCTCGAAGAGTCGCGATACTGGAAGTCCCCCAGTTTCGTTGAGCAATGACCCATTGCCGCAGATGGGTACGAACTGGAATCTGACGAGTGTTGCTGATGCAAGAGGGATGCTGTGCGGCGAATCCGAGAAGAGCTCGGAAGGTGCCCCGCCGGTTATAGCAATGACCCCCCAGTCAGCGAAATCGCCGCCCTCCCAGTCCGTGCCGTTCCAGACCATCACCTCGAAGGTCGTGCTTTCTATAAAAGCTGGAGGCGACTCAGAGAAGCATGCCCTTAGAGAATGGCTCTTTTCCATAAACAGGGAGATTTGCGTTGCCGACGAGTAGTATGATCCGTCCAGATTCCAATGCTGGAATTCGTATCCTTGTGAAGGCTCGGCAACAACCTGTTGCACAGAGCCGATAATGCATCGGCGGGAGCCCGGCGATGGGCTCGTCGTCCCTCCAGGCTCAGCCGATATGGTGAGCGTGCAATATGCCTGAGATACCGCGATGGCTACGTCGAGATGCCCCGAGACGCCCCCTGCGCTGGCAGTGACCCTGAGCGTGAACCTGCCCACAGGGGTCCCAGTACCTGCAGAGAATACCAATGTAGAGGAGTAGTTTGTAGCTCCCGATGTCTTGGAAAGGGACACGCTGGACGATGCGGGCACGGCGCCCATCCATTGAAGCGACAATGCTGCCGCCGCAGGGGCGCTGGTGTAGACTCCGATCGTCGAGTAGCCTGAGCTGCCCTGCGTAACGGATATGTCGTTGGACTTGGTTAGCCAGATCGAGATGACGGGTGCGTTGCTCGTCACCTCTATTCCAAGCTGCGCCTCACCGACCCTCCCGGAAGAGTCCATTATACGCAGCGTTGCAGTATAGGCGCCTGGCTGCGAGTATGCATGGCTACAGTTCTGCAGATCGGATGCCCCGCCGTCCCCGAACGACCAAGAATACGAGTAGGGGGGCGTGCCTCCATCTGCAACGCTAGAGAAAGTAACTGCCAACGGTGCAACACCGGTCATTGGCGAAGCCCATGCTGAGACGCTTAAGGCTTCCACGAAGATTGCCTTAAGGGTATGGTTCGAGTTCATCACAACAGTTATAGGATTAGCATTGCCGACCATGAACCCATCGAGTAGCCAGCCATCGTGCACGAAGCCGGAGGAGGGCATCGCGCTTACAACCGCCTGATCGCCCCGCCTCATATCATAGGAACCGGAAGGAGGAGAGGTGCTACCGCCCCCTTGGGAGGATATATCGAGCCGGAAGGAGGAGACGGAGACGTTGATGGACTTGGTGTCGGATACCCCTAGCGAATCGGTAGCTGTGCATCTGACGGTGTATGTGCCAGGGGCTTCGAAAGTGAAGGCGGGGTTTTGTTGGTTGGAGGTACCCAATCCAGCAAAATCCCACAGGAAGGCGTATGGCGCAACGCCTTCCTCTGCCGATGCTGAGAAGGCGACCTGCTGGGGGGCTACGCCCGAAACTGGGGCACAGCTTACAGTCACCTCAGTTCTATAGAGCTTGACCTGTAAGGAGGTAAACGTCAACCTTACCTTGACCAGCGCGCAGTCGGTGAATATCTCAGAATTTGGGTACCAATAATCAGCGGAGGCCCAGACGCTTGGACCAAGAAATGAGCAGGATGAACCACCGGACACCCGCCTGCCGGACACCGTGAACCCGTGCGCAATGTTCCCGAGTGACGCGTCGGGAGCGTGGGCGCTGATGATTGACTGAGACTGCCCAATAAGGCTCCATTCAAGGTATGAGAAGGGCGTTGTGCCTACAGCGGTAGCCATCAACGACCCTGAAGAGTTCACGTTCGGCCGTCCGCCGAGGGAGGTTGGTGTTGAGGCGGATGCATATACTTCTATGCCGTCTTGAAGCGCTACAGAGTACTTATTCACAAGGGGGTCGCCATTGTAGAAACCGAGGACCTGGTCCAAGGAGGACCCGGCAGGCAAAAACGACGAGTTGAATGAGAGTGCGCTGACAGGCATGTTGATAGTTTCGGAGTAACCGAGCGTGCATGGCATTATGCTAAGGAATGATGCCAGAGCACAGAGGGAGATGATTATAGATAGGCGCTGACCGAATCCAAGCCGCAACAAATTACAATGATGAGGCATCGGGCATTCCACGAGGCAGAGGCAGACATAAAAAAAGGCTTCGGATGATGGTGCCGTCAGAAGTGCAAGTCGTAGAATGTCTGCTCTATTCGTGCAGGGAAGAATGATGCGTACGAAGCCCCCGCGATGGTCACGTTATGTGGTCCGTTGGAAGGCACTATACATGCATAGTTGCCCGCAAACGCAACTTCTTCGCCGTCAACAGATATGGATGATAATTCGAATCTAGCAGAGGAGTTTAGGCTAGCGCGTATGACGATAGTGTCCTCACTGCAAATCGAGGTTTCAGAGAATGGGAAGATGCAGTCTATCGAGAGCGAAAGAAGGTTCCCGCTTATTCGACCGGCACGGATGGCTAGCGACAGCGCAGGGAAGAAATCATCAATGCCCATCACGACGCAGGCATTAGCAGGAGACCCCGGCAACTCTTCAATGTCCATGATCTTGCCGCACATGAAGTAGTCGCCCATTAGCGCAGAGCTTTTCTGCGCAGCAGAAGGAGATGGCGACGCTGAAGAGATCAACCAGCAGCCCCTGCCCTCAGAGTCGCCCACTCTTATGCCTAGTGCCAATGCGTCGGTGGGAGCGCCCCCAGGTTCGATGTTCAATACTTTGGTGACAGTAGCCCTCAGGTTCACGGCGCATAGGGGAGATTGGAGCGGTTGAAGTGGAGATGCCAGGTCCAAGCTGAAGTTTTGGCATGCAGAGCTGGACGACGGGGCGCGCATTATCTCTAGCCCCAAAGCATCCTGATGCGTGTCGCGGTTATCCCAATCGGCAGGACCGAACATCGGCGCCAAGACGGCTAATAAGCATGCGGATGTAGCTATGATCGCAAAGGCGGCGGTGCTGGCGTGCAAGAAGGTCGCCCAGATACAGGCAGGGGATAAATCCCTAGCGGCCAATCGTGGCGCCGGTGGCATCTCCATCTTTTGATGGCCAGAAGCGAAAGAGGCGGTAGAAGACAGTTATGTAAACGATGTATATCATAGATGTTGCATAGAGCGGGCTGTCCAAGCTCTTGTCCATCATTACACCGCCCACCTGAGAGGCGGCAGAGTTAGGAACGCGCCACGCTACCGATGTTACTGCGCTTATTGTGCTCCTATGCTCTGGTTCGGCCATCTTCATGGTGAAAGCCGTGAGGAGCGGCGTGCTCATGTTCATGAAGATCTGCCTGAATATGAAGAATGGAGATGCGATTGTGAGGTCCGTACATAGCGTCATCATGATCATGAGAGGCACCGATGCCAGCTGTGGGATAAGTATGGCACGCAGCGTGCCGAGCCTGCTTGCGATCGCAGGTACGAAGAAGTAGAATGGAATGGCAATGAAGCTGACGGCAGCGTTGAGTGTGCCAATCGGACCAGATTCAACAGCGAACTTAACGCTCATATAATATGAGAGCAATGGAATCGAGAGCCCTGCGCCAAATCCGATCATCATCTGAGTGAACGTGTATCTGAGGACCGGCCCCTTTATACCGCTGAAGAGGGGGGCGCCTTGTATTAGAAGGCTTCGAGACGCAGAGTATTGGGATTAACGCCCCAAACCCGATGGGAATGAGGCAAATGATGCTCAATCTATAAGCATCTGACATCCCGAGCCCCATTGATGAGACTAGCAACTCAGGCATCCATCCAATGAGCGAACTGAAGCCATAGATTGCATTGACGAGTACCGACCGTATTGAATAGACCTTTACCATGGAGTCGCTCGCGATCTTATCAGCTATTATTGCTGGGACACATGGGAGGTACATGGCACTGCCGATTCCCAATAGCGCCGCTGAAGATATCTTCAACTCAAGGCTTGGCGAGTTTGTGATTATGGATAGGCCCAATCGCAGTCAGGGTCACGCCACATGCCATCATCATGCGCCGGTCTACCTTGTCCGAGATAATGCCGAATGGTATGAGCGTCAAGGAAGCAGACATCCCCTGAACGAGCATGAACGTAGCTACGGCCCCTCCCGTGAATCCGATTGACTTCAAGTAGGGCTGCAGCACCGTAAGGGAAGCCCTCCAGCAAGGAGTACATGGCAACAGTGGTCATAACCAGCTTCACATCCCTCGAGAAGGGACATTTATCGGTAGACATGCCACTTCCTCCTGCAATTGATTTCAAGATCGCATTTCGTGCAATGTTTTCGAGAGGCGGGAGATGCCCTAATAAATGTTGGCTGATTCGATCGTTGCAGATGAGTCGTAAGCACACGATAAACTGCAATATATTTAAATATTGAACCGAGGAAGTGTTAGCGTAATACCTGGAGGGTATAAAATGAACAAAGGTGCTCGACTTTTCTGTTAAGGCGCAATGCCTTAAGAATACCAGACCCTCTGCAACAGTTGAAGACGCCCTTGTAAGGCTGGCCGAGAAGAGCATGACGGATGTGCAGAAGCGAGTTCTGATTCACATATACTCGTTCCATAGGCGTGGCTCAGCCGAGGGCAAGACCTACTCTTGGCATGTGAGGGAGATTGTAAAAACGCTTGGTATGCCGGAATCGACTGCCAAATGGAGCCTCAATCATCTGCGGGATAGCCTTATGCTTGAATGCGGATCGATGCTTGATAAGGGTACACCGCTAAGGATTACTAGACCTGGCGCGTTGGTTGCAGAGCGGATTAATGCAAGAGGCGTAATTGCCGAGATCGGGGAGCTCGCTTGACGGCATCACCATGTGGCTGACCGTCCCTGCAGGTCTACTTGTGATGGCCGCCCTTTCGAGCGCCTAGCTAAGAGTAATGCTAAGCAATGGGCATAGTCGAACGCAAATGGCAGCGAACTGCCAGCGCCGAGGGCACATTTAGGGGTGTGCGAGAAGTAATATATGCAATTGTGTTGTTTGTTGTCTAGCCGGTGATATGATGATAAGGGTATCCAAACAGGAGCTGCTCGAGTTGCCCTCTCTGCTTTCGGCAATGGGCTACAGCGTAATAGCACCCATTAGGACCGGCGGGATCGTCAAACTTGCACCACTCGGTTCCGACATCCAACCTGAACTGGAGTATGTCAGAGTCGTCAATTCGCCGAAGAAGTTCTTGTTGCCAGACGATGAGTTACTCTTCAGATACAGGAGCACCGCTACAATAACATCTTACGGTCTCAAGATAAGGTTCCCTACAGCAGAAGGCCCCTGCCCTGTAGCCATTCTTCCGGAGTATAATCCAGTCAGAGAGAGGCTTGCGTTGTTCGGCATTCATCAGTGCATGGTGAATTCTGTACGATACCTTGACACGGTTATGCTTAGAGATCCTGCGGATCCATATTATAAGAACAGAAGGGATGGGATGTTCATCGCTGAACTAGACTGTGATGCGGGGGACGAGTACTGCATGTGCCGTACCCTTGGCACCTACAAGGTACCGGCAGGCTACGCAGACATCAGGATGAGAAAGAGTGGCGACGGCTATCTCATCGAGGAGGCGACGGAGGCGGGCAAAGAGCTGCTCTCCAAGCTAAAGAGGCAGGATGTCAAAGGAAAATACCCGATATCGGTTCCGAAGATGGTCAAGGATTTTGAGCTAGTGACGAGAGATGATCAAGAGATTGACGCCAAGGAAGCTTCGAGGTCATTGGTGGCGTGCACCCTGTGCGCAGCATGCACGGTAACATGCCCCACATGCTACTGCATGGACATCGAGGACAAGTTCAGCCTCATCGATCCGTCCAACGTTGGTCGGACGCGAACTAAAATGTCCTGCCAGCGCAGGTGCTATAGCACCATTGCAGGTGGAACCACGTTCCTGGCTGCCAAGGAAGAGAGGTTCAAATGGAGGGTGAAGCATAAGTTTCCATTCTCAATCAATGCATTCAAGCTGGTCGGTTGCACCGGCTGCGGCAACTGCATCGCTTGCTGCCCAGCGGGCATCGACTTTAGGGAGTTCGTTGGCAGGAGGGTCGCATAATGATACAGGAATCTCTGGAGAAGATGAATCCGTATATCCCAAAACCCGCGACGGTAATAGCAGTCAAGAACGAGAGCCTTGAGACCAAGACGCTTAGGCTAGAGTTATACAACTGGAGGACCGACTTTGTGCCTGGGCAGTTCGTCCAGCTCCTGCTCCCGGGTGTCGGAGAGGCCCCCTTCTGCATCGCGTCATCACAATCTGATCAGAAGCACATAGATCTAACGATCATAAGGAGGGGCATCCTCACGACGTCCGTCCATTATCTGAGGCCGGGCGACGCGGTGGGGATCAGAGGACCCTTCGGCAAGCCGTTTCCGCTGGAGGCGCTTGAGGACAGAGACCTACTCATCATTGCCACTGGCATCGGCATAGCTGCCCTCAAGTCACTGATAATATACGCCGTCGAGAATAGAAAGAGGTTCAACAATGTAATGCTGCTCTATGGCGCGAGGTTCATTGAGGACCTGGTATATAGAGATGAATTAAAGCAGTGGGAAAAGTCGATCGATGCCTCCATCACCTTGAGCAAGGCGCCTCCTGAGTGGCAGGGGCTGAGAGGGAGGGTCACGGACCACTTGGGCGCGCTGAATATCGGCAAGGGGACGGTGGCCGCGGTATGCGGCTCGCCCACAGTGATGTCGAGCATAGCCGATGCCCTTGTCGTGCATGGGATCTCCACTAGCGACATCTATGTATCGCTTGAGAGGCACATGAAGTGCGGCATAGGGAAATGCGCCAGGTGCCTGATCCCAGGCGGAAAGCATGTCTGTACCGATGGCCCAGTCTTTAGGCTCTCGGAGATCAGTGCTGGGGCGATAGGGGAATGATCATATGAAGCTGGCATTCTACGCACTCACGTCCTGCGAGGGCTGCCTGACGACGCTGATCACTAATCTTGGGCCTAACTTGGAGGGGCTCTGGAGGATGTTCGATATAGACTACTTCAAGCTCGTACGGGAACCTGTCGGCGGCGTCAGGATACCCAAGGCGGACATAGCCTTCGTTGAGGGTGCCGTCGTCACGGATCGTGATCGGAAGACCCTGAACGAGATAAGGAACAACTCCAGCTTCGTTGTGGCACTCGGAACCTGCGCCTCGAGCGGGAACATCGCGTACACTGCGTCTAGGGCTGTTGATCTTGATGCGAAGCACCTAAGGGACCTGGAAATATCCCCCGCTGAGCCGCTATCCTCGGTTGTGGCTGTAGATTTTGAGCTTAGCGGCTGCCCTGTAAGCGCTAAAGAGTTCACTGATGCGCTTCTGAGGCTCATCAACAGCATGGAGCCCATTCAGCCAGATTATTCGGTCTGCTACGAGTGTAGAAGCAAGGGAAATCCATGCCTCCTAGACGCGAAGCGGGTGTGCCTCGGCCCTCTTGCAATGGGCGGCTGTGGCGCGGCGTGTCCGACTGTAGGCTCCCCATGCTACAGCTGCAGGGGCCCGGCGGTTGAGGCGGACCTGAATGCTTACTTAATCGTTCTTGAGAAGAAAGGGATTGGAAAGGAGAGGGCACTGATGATGCTGAGGATGTTCACGGGGAAGAAGGCAAAGGAGCTGTTGAAGGATGAACAGTAGCGGCAAGGGAGACATCATAATAGATACAAATGAACTGAGGTTTATTGAGGGTCATGCCCGCCTCCAAGTTAGGATGGCGGGAGGTGAAACGGTGGCGGAGTTTCAGAATTTGGAGGGGCCTAGATTCCTCTCGAGGTACCTTGTAGGAAAGCCCGTTGAGATGGCGCCGATGATAGCATCGAGAATCTGCGGCCTCTGCTATACCGCCCACTCTATTAACGCGGCAGAGGCCATCGAGAAGGCACTTGGCATAAAGGTGTCAAAAGAGGTCAGGGAGCTGCGTAATGTGCTCTATCTGGCAAACAACCTAAGGAGCCACATGATGCATCTGCTATACCTTGCACTGCCCTCAATAAAGGGCGTCATCAGCATCTTCAGGCTTCGCGATGAAGACCTCTACAGAGAAGGAACTAAACTGCTAACAAAATCAACTGAGCTCATCGAGATCTGGGGCGGCAGATCCGTCCACGTACCCAATGTCGTGGTTGGAGGGTTCGGGGCGGCAATGAAGGGCAGGCAGCTTGTCAGCTCCGTGAATGATCTCGAGGGGCTGATGAATGATGCCATGAAGTTTGCAGGCTATGCGATTGATCTAGATCTTCCTGAACTGGAGAGGTACAGAACGCTGGGGTCGCTGAGGAACCCAGGGTGCTACCCTACATATGCCGAGAATGCGTCCATGGTGCTTAACGACGGCTCGCTGCTTACCAGCAACGAGTACTTTGATAGCATCACGGAGGTTACGAAGTATTACTCCACGTCCAAGCACGCCTACTTCAGGAACTCAGAGCTCACCGTAGGCGCGCTATCGCGCGTCATACTCAACAAAAGGCATCTGAAACCCAAGGCCAAGGAGCTCGCGGAGAGGGTCGAGTGGCGAATGAATCCTTTCCTGATAATCAAGGCGCAGGCGGTCGAGGTCGTGCATTACATGGAGGAGTTAATAACTGCAGGGCAGAGGCTCGGTGACATAATCGTTGAGCCGAGCAAAGATGGCGTAGTAAATAGCGCCAACTGTAGCGCTTCGCAGGCACCCATCTCCGACTGCGAGGGCACAGGGAGGGGCTTCTTCGTGGCGGAAGCACCACGTGGTGCGCTCTGTCATGCCTGTGAGGTTGAGGGGGGCAGGATAAAGAGCTACAAGGTCTATACCCCAACGGCGATAAACTCGAAGAGCATAGAGCTAGATGCAACAGAATTAGTAAAGAAGTTCAGACCGCTGGGCGTCGAGAAGATGAAGCTCATACTGGAGGACATGACGCGCGCATACGATCCGTGCCTTTCATGTGCCGTGAGCCTCGACATATACTGAAAAAGGAGGGCAACAAATGGCAATGGAGTGTATATCCACTGATAAACTTAAGGAAAGAGTTCTTCAGGGAGGAGAATTCATCGCAATCTTCAGCACGAAATGGTGTGGATTCTGCAGGGCACTCATCAGGGAGCTCGAAAGGTCAAGAGTTGACTTCGACATGGTAGAAGTTGACATATCATCTGACGATGATCCTGCATGGGACGATCATGGGATAAGCACGGTCCCCACAGCAGTCCTCTTCAGTTCAGGCAGGGAGATCGCTAGGAGGTGCCCAAGACGTGATGGACTCAGCGTGAAGGACGTCAGGAGCCTATACGAGAGGTCCCGCGCATAGACGTGATGGTCACCGCAGCAGAGATGGATGCGAGAATTGACAGTATGAGGTATGGCAATGAAGGTGCAGCGATGAATCCTACGTATCCCATAAGCATGGGCCCTATGAGTTGACCTATGCCTATAGAAGACTCGAATAGCCCGGCATAGAAACCCTTGGCAGGCCTGTCTAGCATGAACGCGAGGGAGTATGCATAAAGCAGCCCTAGGGAAAGTCCAAGGAGGACCACGGATGCCGCGAAGCCCGCAGCTGATGGGGCTGCCCACGAGAAGAGCATAGATGCCGAGAGAGCGATCATGCCGAGCGCCAATGTAGACCTGCCCAGCATAGCAAGGATACGCCTATAGAATATGAAGACCGTGGTCCTGACGAGTGATGTGACCCCCACAAGGTAGCTGATCAAGGATGCTGTGAGCCCAGCGGCTGCGGCATAGGACGGGAAGAGGAACATGAAAGACAGCATGGCAAATCCCCAGACGATCATCGCATATATGATGATCGGCATTCCGCTTACCGCGGTCTGAGCGGCGCCCTCTAAGGACTGCTTGGGCTGCCGAGGCATCTTGATGGAGGCGACCATGGCGGCGCCTGCCACCATAAATAGGGCAACGCCATAGAAGGCATAACGGATGTCGACAAAGGATATGGCAGCCCCCAGAACGATTGGACCAGCCATATAGCCGAAGCTCCACGATACGCTGTACATTCCCACCATTGCGGAGCGGTTGCTGCCGTCACTACGATCGCCTATAAATGCCTCGGCGGAAGGCCATATAGCGGAGAAGCATACCCCCTCCACTATCCTCAGGATCAAGAGCTGCATGAACGTGGCTGATTGGGCGTACATAATTCCTGCCGTAGCATAGAGCAACAGACCAGCCATCATCGTCGGCTTCCGACCTATGCGGTCTGAGACCTTGCCGAAGACGGCTGGTAGGAATATGTAAGGAATGGAAGCGAACGCCCCAAGAAGGCCAAGCTCAAGGGTATTTGCGGAGGCCATTACACCTGCATATAAGGGCACGGCGGGGGGCATCATCCCAAAGC
>MAGU01000009.1 GCA_001717025.1 Candidatus Methanomethylicus oleisabuli
CGGCGACATAATGGCCCTCATAACCATAGGTACTGTGCTGATGCTGGCCGTCACGCCTCACCTCATGAAGACGACCATCTACGTCCGGGAGCTCTTCTCGTAGCCGTGGGCATGCTGGTCACCTTGTTTCTGGTCCGCCTTGCCTTAGACCCGCAGCAGCCCCCTGCTCATGATCAATTTAATTGAGGTTGCAACGGTATTTCGAACGATGAAGGCCGCGGCGCCGGTTAACCTTTTTTAGGGAGGCGCGAGTCTTATTCTGTGGTGGACAGTTTGACCGAGTCCGTTCTCGAGAAGATGGAAAAGATGGACCGGAAGCTCGACGAGCTGAAGGAGTTCCTCGAGGACGTCTTCATGACTCCTGAAGAGGGCGAGCTCGCCAAAGAAGCTGACAAGGCAGTAAGGCTCAAGAAGCTCGATGAGCTGGTCCCTCTAGATGGCATTTAACGTCTTCCTGAATCGGCAAGCAGCCAAATTCCTTTCCAGGCTCGCGCCAAAACTTAAGGAGCAACTCAGGGAAAAGCTCAAGGAGCTTGAGCATTACCCCCAACTCAGCCTAGACTTTGTCAAGATCGCCGGTGAAGCGGATACCTTCCGCCTGCGCTCGGGCGATTATCGTGCACTGTTCAAGGTCTATGAGAAAGAGCGAGTTATAGTTATACTAAAGATTGACCATAGGCGCTCAATCTACAAAAACCTCCCACAGCAATAGCCGCTCCTTCTAATTACTGATTATAATTATTGAAGTTGGCGAAGTCCCTCGCCCTCTTCGGGGGCGTGCCCATGGGCGCCTTCCCGACTGCCCTCTTCGGCTGGGTCTTCGGCGACATAATGGCCCTCATAACCATAGGTACTGTGCTGATGCTGGCCGTCACGCCTCACCCCATGAAGACGACCATCTACGTCCGGGAGCTCTTCTCGTAGCCGGGCTGCGCAACCCTCTGCCCCATCCATCCCCGGGCGACCCCGAATCCCGCTGTCCTGTCCTTCCCGATGTTGCTATACTCTGCGAAGTCGAGGAGCTTTGCCACCAGCGCCGCGTATTCCTTGTCAGCCATCTCGTACTTCACCCATCCCGTGAACCCTGACCTTGCCTTCGCCCTCTCGACGGCAATCCTCTGCACCGCGAGCTCGTAGCCGACGACCCCGACCCTCCTCCTGACCCACTCCCTGAACGCTTTCGGAATCTCCCTCTCGGCGCTCCCGCCCGAGAACTTGTTCCAGACCCTGAGCAGGTTCATCAGCGCAAGCTCCGGCTCAGGGAAGAGCGAGTAGTAGCGGGCATCCTTCACCGCAAAGAGCGTCGGCGTCTCGAACCTTATTCCGAACTTCAGCAGCCCTCCCGCCTCTCCGGGGTCCGCGCCGAACCTCTTCCCCATATCGCAGTAGCCCCTCTGCTCGATCCGCATCTCGCCAATCCGCATCTCGCAGTCCCTTATCATCACCATCGCAGAGGAAGACATGCAAGCCACAAACTCCTGGACCATCGAGTCGTCGAGCACCTTGACGACCATCCTGCAGGGGCTGGTGCAGTCCGCGAGGTACCCATCGGCGTACTTCTCCTTAGCCTTGAAGTAGAGCGGCTCGACCGCGAACGGTTTGAGCACGTTGAGCTGGTGAAGCTCCAGCGCCGCCGCCGGGTCAGCCATTCTTATCATGTGGAGGACCAGCGCCCTTGCTATGTGCCCCGTGAACCTCGGCATCCTGAAGTCCCTTTCCGAGTGCAGTTGCAGCGTAATCTTGGTTGGCATGCCCAGAAATATGTCGCACCATAGCTTAAAGCTCTCTCCTGCCGACCAATGCAAACCCGTTTTATACCGATGCAACAAATGGTATTCTGTGGGTTGCCATGATCACGCTCGTGATATACGACATCTCCGACGACGCAAACCGGACCAGGCTATCCTCTCACCTTAAGCAGTACGGGCTGCGCCGTATACAGTACAGCGGCTTCCGGGGCGACCTGAACGCCAACGACCGCCACGTCCTCGCCCAAGAGGTACAGAAGTACCTCTCGGCGGAGACCGACTCCATATACATCATACCGCTCTGCTCGTCCTGCCTGAAGTCCATCTCCATCGCCTCAAAGAAGAGGTCGGAGTTCTACGAGGAGGAGGGCGTGAAGATCGTATGACATCGCGCATGCCCGCCCCCCTATGCCGCGCCGCCCTGGCATCTGCGCCAAGCATGAGCAGGGTGCAACCGTTATTTACCCAAAAGCACAAATGATGGTCTGAAAGGGCTAGCTATGGTCTATTTCTTGAGCGAGATGGACAGGAAGGTTCTGCTGAACAAGCTCTTGCCGCTTGCTAGGGAGGTCGGCGTCTCAACCGAGCTGCGGGGTTGGAGCTGGGCGCAGGAGCCGCTGAAGCCCCTCTACGACGCGCCGCTGCCCATGTACCTCGTCTGCTCAAAATACTGCCCTACCGGCAGGGACGCATTCCTCAAGTTGGTTAAGGGCGTCTCCCCAAAGCCCAATTACGCCCTGGGGCAGGGCAAGCTCATCCACGGGGCTATAAGCGACTCCATCCTCGCCTTCGTCAACGGGCAGAGCACGCAGTTCGACGCCTGGTGGTCTAGGGTTAGGGCGCCGGAGATACCGATGCTGGACGACAGGATGCGCCGTTTCGCTTCGGCGATATGGGACTATACAGTCAGCAGCTGCAAGGTCCAGCACGATGGGCTCGCGATGCAGCAGCCCTTCGCCTCCCCCCGCGACGTGATGGCGACGTCCGTGCCCTTCCTGGTAGAGCACAAGGTCTCGGGGGAGCTCCTGGGGCTCTCGGGCATACTCAGCCCGGACTGCTACGACTACCTCCGAAAGATAGTCTTCGACGTCAAGGTCATGGAGCCGGGGGAAGCCCCGCAGTGGATGCGCCTGTATGCCACCGGCTACGCCATCGTCCTCGAGAGCATCCACGAGGTCCCAATCGACATAGGCTGCACGGTCTTCATTAGCTGGAACGGCGCAACGCCGCAGATCAAGCGGGACCTGTTCTTCATAAACGAGGACCTGCGCCGCTGGTGGATCGAGGAGCGGGACGCCAAGCAGGAGTGCGTCGCACAGAAGAAGGACCCTGGACTGCCCGAGGCGTGCGCGGCGAACTGCATCTACTGGGAGTACTGCCACTGAGCGGAGCGCTGCCTGCCATTTGCCTGCTCCCTCCTGCATCGTGTTGCGCCGCATCCTGCGCTACCATCTCAGGTAGTGCCCCTCGTACGACGTCGCCTCGCCCCTCAGGTACTTCGCGACGTTCCGCGCCTGGTTCACAATCAGGTCGCACCACTTTATCCTGACGTCGCCGGTCGCCGTGAAGTCCTCCAGCTTCGACAGGACCTCCTTCAGCAGCCCCCTCCGGGCATCGTCGCTGAGCCTGCACGTCCCCTCCTTCATCGAGAAGTCCGATGGCTTGACGACCCCCCTGTTCAGCTGGGCGAGGACCGTCTTGTCCACGATCTGCTGCCTGAACTCCTCCATCAGGTCGAACGCAAGGGTGTTGCTGCCGGGTCTGTCCGCATGAAGGTATCCCGCGTATGGGTCGAGCCCGGAGAGGTGAATCGCGCGGTGCACCTCGCCCTCGAGGATGCCGTAGCCGTAGTTGAGCATGGCATTGGCGCCATCGGTGGCGTTCCTGCCGCTCCTCTCGTTGAAGCCGAACTCCGCTGGCACGACACACTTCACAGCCTGCCAGTAGATGTCCGATATCATCCCCTCAGTACCCATCAGCGGGTTCCTTATCCTCTCAATCGGGGCGTCAGGGTATGACACAACCTGCTCGATGAGCGGCTTTATCCGGTCCCTCGCCGCGACCAGCGCCCCGAAGGCAGCCGGATCAGTGTCCTTGCGCGTCTTCGCTAGCGTGCCGAGCAGCGCGTACTGGTTCTTCGCCTTTGCCTCTATGAACCGCTTTGCGAGGTACCCGCTCCTGCCGTCATTGTAGGCGTAGTACTGCTCGCGCCTCGTCTTCACCGTCCTGAACTCTACCGGGGAGACCTTGGCTGTGACCTCCCCCTTGTAGTCTATGACGACGACGTCGACCTGGTTCTTGGCTAGCAGGTTTATAGCGTCGACCGTTATCGACCCCTTCCCTGTGATTATTACCTGCCTGAGGGACTCCGCCGGGACGTAGTAGAGGGTCTTGCGCTCGCCCCTGGAGTACTCCCTGACGACCACGTTGGTCCCCTCCGCAGAGACCGACTTGCCGAAGCCGTCGACAACGAGCCGCTCCATCGCGCCCACCGCACTGCATCATCTATGCAACCTTGGAGTGGAAAAGCGTTTTCATGCGGGGGCCGGGCACCGCCTGCCGCTGGACTGACCCAATCGCCGCCTGCTGCCTGCCTCCACAGGGAGCATTATGCCTGCCTCGGAAAGCTTTATCTGCGTCACCCCCAAATAACAATATTGTTATTCTGGTGTGAATATGAAAGAGCTGAGCCTCTACCAGATACGCGACATGGCGCTGGGCAGCGGGAGGGCCGTCTTCTCCATACAGCAGCTGGCGAACCTCACCGGAAAGCCGAAGGCGGTAGCTAGGGTCTACGCCTCGCGCCTCGTGAAGAGGGGGCTTGCCACCCGGGTCCTGCGGGGGAGGCTCTCCTTCACCGACGACGACTTCGTAGTGGCGACCCAGCTGGTGGAGCCGTCATACGTCTCCCTGCAGTCCGCCCTTCTATTCCACGGGCTCACGACCCAGGTGCCTGCCTGCGTGGAGTGCATCAGCCCGAAGAACAGCAGGCGCTACCGGGCGCTGGGCATCGCATACCACAAGATGCCGCCGTCATTAATGTTCGGATACGAGGCGCACGCGAGGTCCGGCAGCTACGCCTTCGTGGCAGACCCGGAGAAGGCGCTGCTTGATATGGCATACCTCTTCCCGAGGGCGCCGCTCCCTGCAGACCTATTGGGGAAGTTGGACAGGGCGCGACTGAGCGGATACGTGCAGAGATTCCAGGGGAGAGGCGAGAAGAGGCTTGGAATGCTGCTTGTCCCATCTGGAGGCGCAGGGGCAGATGAAGATGCAGATGCAGGCGCAGGCGCAGGCGCAAATTTCATCCTAAAAAAACAAGCAGGGGAGCCAACATGATCGATAAGCCAACCCTGATCAAGCTGGCAAAGTTATACAACCTCCGGCCATGGCAGCAGGAGAAGCGCTACCTGCAGAGCCTCATCTTGGCGGCCCTCTCCGAGTACCCCTTGATCTTCAAGGGGGGCACCTACCTCTATTTCTTCCACGGGCTCGACAGGTTCTCCGAGGACCTGGACTTCACGAGCAACGGTAACCTTCCAAAAGCGCTGGCAGGCGAAGTCTCAGAGTCGCTAAGGCTCTACGGCGTGAAGAACTCCGCGAGGGTCGAGAGCGATGACGGGAGTGGCTACTCCTTCAGGATCGGCGCAGAGGGTCCGCTGTACACGTCGCCAAAGGAGACCTCCTACGTCTATGTCGAGATAAGCCGGAGGGAGCGCCCCCTCGCGAGGCCGCTGCCGATGAGGCTCGACAACAGCGCCTACGGCGTGCCCGTCAAGATGCTGACCGGGATGGCACTTGAGGAGGTGGCCGCGGAGAAGGTGAGGGCGATAATGAGCCGGGACAAGGCGAGGGACCTCTACGACCTGGCGTTCCTGGTGCGCGGGAAGGGGGTGCGCTTCGACCGGGGGATGGTTGACGCCAAGCTCAAGCACTGCGGGATGGCGTTCGAGCCGGGGGCGCTCGCAGACAGGCTGGACGCGAAGGAGGCCCTCTGGAAGACCGAGCTGAAGCCGCTCATCTTCGGGGGCCTCATGGACTACCGGGGCGCCGTGTCGGCAGTGCTGCGCTGGATTGCCGGGGGGGCGCCCTGATGATCCGCTGGGATTTGATTCCCAGTATGCTTATAAACATGTTGGGGATGCATTCCCAACGCATTTATAAACGCTCTTTTTTCACTCAATCGAACGATCCGCATATTTTCAGGTAGCCGCAATAGCCACAGTTCTTGCTCGCAGTCTTCCGGGGGACCTTGTCGGAGAGAATGATTCTCTTTATGCGCTCGATGTCCATCAGGAGCATGCTCTTGTCGCCGGAAGAGACCTTGACTGTATCCTGCTTATTCTGCATCGGGTAGTATATGATGCCCCTGCCCGTGTTCTTATCGTAATTGCGGTCAATGAGCAGCGCGTATCCTATGATCTGCTTGACCCTGCCGGGTTGAAGGTGCGGGAAGGACGTGTACTTTATGTCGACCGGGACCATCTCGCCGTCTTTCAACGTCAAAAGGACATCCATTATTCCACAGAATTCGATGTCCAGCGACTCGAGGTATTTGTTCTGCTCTATCTTTGCTACATTCTCCCTGCTAATTCCGAAGACATCGTTCCTCTCAGAAACCCGCTTGACTTCCTTCTCCTGCTCCTCCCTCCCCATCTGCATCTTCCTCTTCTCGGATGGAAGCCGGAGCTTTTTCATGAAATACACTTCGCGCGGGCAGTAAAAATACTCGTATAGGTCGTTGCTGGAGACCATTGCACACACAGATCTCACCACTGTTTGTATATCTATTGCAACATCTTAAATAATATAAATCTAATAAAGCAATAATCTATAAATATAAATCCCGCAATATGTGATGACATGCTTGTTTATGAGCTTTTTTTGAAGAACAAAGATGTCGAGGATGAAACAATCGGCGAGGCCATTCCTTGCAAAAAGGTATACGCTAAATATGTAAATAATGACTTTATGAGAGAGCTAGATCAGAAGACGATTGATGAATATGGAAAAAAGGTACTTCCTGAAGCCGAAAAGCTTCAGAATCTACTGCATATGCCTCTAATGAATCAGATGTCGGTAGGTCTTCCCAATTATACTACTGGCGAAAATTCAAAAGCCCCTTATGTTTCGCTTAAAGGAATGTTGAAAAGCAAAAAAATTGTTCTCTCTATTGAAGGGAAAACGGACGGTTCGAAAGGATCCATGTCAATATCATTCGATCTAACTAACAACCAAGTAGTTGCAAAAGTTGAGCCTTCATTGACTTTACGTATCGAAAATGGCAAATATTTTGTTGGTGACCAACTTCTATTCAATGAATATGTCGCATCTGGAATTATCGATAATAATGGGCAATTTAGTGGCAAACTGTTTAAATGTATTGGCAATTCATTTATTGAATACTGTAAAACGCGTTATATAAATGAAGAATTTAAAGATAATAAACGAACGATTTCATTTAGAGTGGTCGTCCTTCCCTACTCGATAAAAGACCAAAACAAAACCATTGTGTACAAAAAAGGAAATGCTGTAGCTGAAAGAAGCTATGATATGGGTGGCGAGTCGATAAGACTCGATGCCTTTAATTTTCCAATGGATTCCTATGCAAGCAGTCCTGTATTTAACGACTCTTCCAAATTTTTTTCATACGACGATAAGGCTTTTACTATTAATTGCTATCAAGCCGAATCATTTTATAAGACATTAGGGATAGGAAACAGATCGCTTGAAAAGATAAAAATGCCAACCAATTATCCAATATCAGGTCTATCTTGGTACTTTATTCCACTGTTTGAAAACTTGGAATTCCAGAAAATAAGTGGCGGTTTATATGCGCAGCTCAAACAGATATACGCCGAATTAACTCTTGGAAAGAAGTCTGTATCTGATCGGGCTGAACTAAAAATCATCTGTACTAAACATACTCGAGCCAAAGTCGAGGTTATTCTCGATGAGAACCTCACAATCAACCAGCTTGCTGAAAATTTTAAATTAAACTCGGAACTCTCTGCATCAAGTCCTCTAATGGCGTTTGAAGACGTCTTTCTTATAAAAAACAGACAGGGTGAGGTAGTAGACTGGTCGCCTTATATCACTGCCATAAGATCGTGTATATCTGGTTTGGGACTTGAAAAAGATCGCATTCTTGCTCTGCTTACACGGCACGTCCGCGACAAACTATTTGACTGGATTAAAGAAATGCCAAACCGTTCTGACGCACAATCATTTTTTGAAAAGGCAGCCTTCTGCACAAGTCTCATGATGACAAAAAATAATGGAGGAGAAATTATGGATGCAAATGAAGAATATGCCTATCGGATAGGTAAAATCGCAGGCGAATACATAAATTACAAGCTAGCCACTGAAGAACCCCCTAATTCGTTATACGACATACTGACATACCCCAAATACGACAGGGAACGCTTAAGATATGTTTACCGGAAGATATCTCTAGCCTTCCTTCTGTCAAAGGAGTTCGAAACACAAGGGCAAAGCGTTGTGCAGGCCATAGCCGATCTTATACCAAAGCATGAGATTGATGACACAAAATCAGACACAGACTTTTCCTATTTCTTCTATAAAGGCCTATTCGAAAAATTGAGAGGTGTTTAATATGATACAAGATATAACCAAAATGAAGAAAGAGTTTGTTTTTTACTATGAATCTCGTCAAAACCCAAATGGTGACCCTGGCTTTGAAAACCAGCCGCGACTTATGCCTGACGACACAATTCTAGTGACTGACGTCCGCATAAAGCGCACGATAAGGGACTATGCTAAGCAGAAGCTAGGTAAGACGCTATTTGTGGATTATGGCAAGGATGGTAAGCCATGCACTGCCGATGTTCGAGCAAGGGAGATTCTCGATGGAAATCTTAGTGGCGACGTAATAGAAGGCCTGCTGACCAGAACCTTTGATACCCCCCTCTTTGGGGCATTGGTTACCATACGCAATGTTAAGAAAGGCGAAGGGGGTTATGACAAACTCACTGGACCTGTTCAATTTGGCATTGGTCGAAGCGTCAATAAGGTTAAAATACTCAATCCAATGATTACTAGTCGCTTTGTTGGCAAAGAGAAGACCGACTCTGATCAGCAATTCGGTGCATTCGGCAAGTTCTATTCTGTTGAATACGCATTAATCAAGATACAGGGCATTGTAAATCCTTCCAATCTCGATAAATATCTTGCAAATCCTGATTTGATCAAAAAGTTCGTTGATGCCGAAGGGCTTATGTTCGAATGTCTATGGAATGGCACCAACAGTCTAATCTCGCGTTCCAAGTTCCCACAGCGCAGTATATTCTATATGGAAGTTGAATACGACTCGGCTGTCTATAACGACCTACCACTTCTGATTAATGAAAATGAAATCATGCATGGGCAAGCAACACAACTGTGCCCGAACCCTCTAGTATTCGATAAGGTCATTGATGCACTCGTTGCAAGAAAGTCCCGAATAAGATACGTTCGCATAGCGTCCTGCCGCGAACTGCTTGACGGTTCCCAATCGCTCATCAAGAAGCTATGTGACAATGGCATATCTGCAAGCTTAATCCCAACGGAGGATCCAAAATGATAAAGGTGGTCTCATTCACACTCGAAGGAGACTACGCTGCATTCAGGGACCCAAGTGTTACTTCGAATCAGACTGTATACATAATCCCTTCAAAGAGTGCGGTCATCGGCCTTCTAGGCGGCATGCTTGGTCTTAAGCGCCCAAACACTTTGGGTCCTTATGGTCGTGGCATAATCTATAACGATGAGTACCTCTCGTTGTTGAGGGCTACAAAAATTGGTATGCGGGTGAATGGCGGCACAAAAAAGTTTTCTTTCTTCACAAATCATCGCTCTCTTAAAGAAGGCAAAACAAAGCCATTCAAAACAGAGCTGCTTCTCTCTCCAAGTTACACCATATACGTAAAGACCGATGAAGAAACTAGTTTAAAACTTGTAGAACGGCTTAAAACAAATGACTTCGTCTTCACTCCTACCTTGGGGCATTGCTACTGCTTTGGGCGAGTCAGCGATCCAAATGAGCTTGACCTTCAGCCTATAGCTCCCGAAAAAGTGGTGACCAGCACAGTAATACTTGATGAAATGAACGAAACCAATAACCGTGCTCAATCAGTCACGTTCTCTTATGCAAAAAATGGCTTGAGAGTTGTTGTTGAACGTCATCTCCACCACTATTTTGATGGCGATCGATTTGAAAGAACGGTCTTGAGGCACTGGATACCTTTACCTGACCGTGGCTCGTCTACTGTACTCGCGCTCGAATCATACGTGCCTACCATAAATCTAACCGAATTCTATCGTCTAGACTCGGAACAAGCGATCTGCCTTTATTAGGTGTGGGCGTTGACTTCCGAATCGTACCTATCAAGACCTGACGAGCCAGAGTATACTGGGCATTCTGGTCTCTTAGAACACAGCATAAAAGTCGCTGAACGCGCAAAGGACCTCATCTCTAACACCAAATTTGATTTACAGCAGGCTGCTTATTTTTCAGGTCTTCTGCACGACTTGGGCAAACTAAACCCTCTTTATCAAGAGCTTTTCAGGGCTCCAAAAGGCTTTCGCATAGCTAAGAGAGAGTCATTAAAAAAACAATACTTCAACAAACACTCTCTGTTAAGTTCAATAGTTGCATATCGACTCTTGCAACAAACGAAGTATATTTCAATTAGCCCCCTCATTATTTCGTCGATATTGTCACATCACTCCTCATTAAAACACCTGTCTGACTCTATAATTATCAGTGACGATTACGAATATCCGCTATTTTTAAAAAGTCGAAACGGAATGGTGGCCGGCTTAAGAGAAGTTCTGCCTTCTATACTTGAGAAGCTCAACGCTTTATATCCCACATCAATAGATTTGGATCTTTTTTTCCAAAAGTTTGAGCAACATGTTGAACCTCCAAGATATTCTTCAGGGCCCAATCCGATATGTGAATACTTAAATTTTAGCGTCTTGTATTCTGCCCTACTCCAGGCCGACCGAGGCAGTTTTTTGAATCTTCCACCCCCATCATTCGATTATCATTTCAACACCTCACTTATGCTTCAGAAGGGAAAACTAGCGGATTTAAGAACTGCTTTCGCAAATGAGATATTTGCGCACAACGATTTTCAATCAAACGTAATGGTTCTTAATGCCCCCACGGGAATAGGCAAAACAAAGATCTTTCTTGATATTATAAATTCAGTTCAACAGCAGCGCCATTTTGAACGCGTTTATTATTTCTCGCCTCTTTTAGCACTAACTGATGACTTCGAAACAAAAATGTTCAAAACTGATGCTGATATCGGTCAATATGCTATAGCTGGAGACATCAATTCTGAGGACGTATTGATTTATAATTACACTTTTCATGGAACGTTGAAAGATCACAACGCTTCTGAGGGATTGGAACACGGTGATGCTGACGAGGACTTGGATTTTGATTATTCTTACAAAACAAGTGGTCGTTTCGAGATAGAGTCATTCAATAAGAAGCTTATTGTTACAACTACACAACGCCTGCTTATGATACTTTATTCAAATTCGGCAGGCAATAAAATGAAGCTCCTATCATTTAAGAATTCATTTCTTATCATCGATGAAGTGCAGACCATTCCAAAATTTCTGTTGGACAATTTTCTCAAATTGTTGATTGTCATAGCAAAGAAACTGAATTCAACAATTCTGTTTGTCAGCGCAACGATTCCATCTGCATTTAGTAAATTCAAAGAAATTTCATATATTAATACACCTGAATGCATTGCAGAGAATTACTTGAGGGCAACGCTTAAGGAAGTTAAATATAGAAAACTTCTGCCGAATGACATTTCAAGAGAGCTCTCTTCGTCAGTCGACGGTCCAAATCTTATAATGGTGAATACTCGAAAGAAAGCTGTACATTTTTATAAATCAATGCTAAATTGTAAACACAACCTACAATATCTCTCTTCAGGTGTTAAAAAAATAGATCGAAAGAAACGGATTAAATGCATTAAGAATTCCAAAAATGGGCCTGCTACAACTGTTGTTTCCACCCAGGTGATTGAAGCAGGCATTGATATCAGCTTTAAACGAATGTACCGGGAGATTGCGCCTCTCGACAACATCATTCAGGCTATGGGCAGGCTGAATCGAGAATGCGACGCTACATCCCCTCCAATTTTATATGTATTTGAATGTGATGGGCTACCTGTACCTTATATTGATCTTGAGCTTAATGAATCCCGTGAAATTTTAAAGAAAATCAATAACTCGATTGACCTGTATGCTTCTTTACCAGCATATTACTCAACTCTACAACTAAAAAACAAAACCTCACAAAACCTATCCGCAGAACTCGATAACTATTTTAAATCGATGAACCACATTCGAATATGGGATTTTATAAACAATCACCTTTTTAAAGACTCTTCAAAAGGAGTCGTGTATCTGCCACCAAAAAATAATTTGGATGATTTTGTTGATGCCTTATTGGGTAATGCAAAGAATAGAGTATGTAAATTAAATCAAAAAATCGATTATACTGCTGAGCTACCTGTTTCCCCTCATTCAATTAGGAAATTTTTGAATCCCGACTTATTCGAAGTTGGCATTTTCGTACCGGAAAAGTCACATTATGATGATCTGTACGATGAAAAAATTGGACTTGATGTTTTATTAGAGAATTCTGACGCAAAACGTGAATAATACACATTACTTTATTCGATTTTTTTAAGTACTTCGTGCAGGATAGGTTTTAATAACTAAACTTTACCTATTTTTACTAAAACGCCAAAAATTGGCGGTGTTCATGATAATGATCCCTTATAACGGGAATTGAAACTGTTTGCCTTCTGTCTCTTATACACATCTG
>MAGU01000082.1 GCA_001717025.1 Candidatus Methanomethylicus oleisabuli
TCTCGTGGGCTCGGAGATGTGTATAAGAGACAGGTCGCATTCTTAGAGGAGACCAAGGAGATACTCTATGCAATGGGGTTCGAGGAGACCGCCGGTCCTTTCGTCGAGACCGAGTTCTGGAACTTCGACGTGCTATTCCAGGCGCAGGACCACCCGGCTAGGGCCATACACGACAGCTTTAGGGTCCGTGGTGTAGATCCTGGCATCGATGCACCAGAGGACCTAATACAGCGTGTGAGGGCTGCCCACGAATCAGGCGGCGGCACCGGATCGCGTGGCTGGGGATACTCTTGGGACCTCGACGTAGCGAGACAGCCGCTGCTCAGAACACAGATGACCGTCGCATCGGTGAGATACCTCGCATCACACAAGGAGCCGCCAGTGAAGGCTTTCTCCCTCTCGAAGGTATTCCGCCCAGACGTCATAGACGCCAGGCACATGATCGAGTTCAGCCAGCTCGATGGCATCATTGGGGGCGAAGGCATAAACGTCAGGCACCTCCTCGGCGTCCTGAAGGAGTTCGGGCACCGGCTGGGGTTCGACGACATGAAGTTCAAGCCAAGCTACTTCCCGTTCACAGAGCCTAGCATAGAGGCATACATCAAGCACCCCACGCTTGGCTGGATCGAGTGCCTCGGATCTGGGCTATTTAGGCCGGAGGTCCTCGCCCCCCTCGAGATCACCTTCCCCGTCATAGCGTGGGGCATCGGAATAGACCGATTCGCAATGATTAGGCTCGGTCTCAATGACATCCGAGACTTAAACACCTCAAGCCTAGAGCGGCTGAGGCAGTGGGGGTGGTGGTAAGGCATGCCCACCATCACTGTTAACTCGAAAGACCTCGCCGCGCAGGTTGGGATAGGTGCCACCGCCGAGCAGCTAGAGGAACTGCTGTCATCTATAAAATGCGAGGCGGAGAATGTAGTGGGTGAGGAGATCTCGGTCGAGGTCACTTCAGACAGACCGGACCTCTTCAGCACAGAGGGCATCGCGAGGGCAATAAGGTTCTATCTTGGGGCCGCGCCGCCTTATGAAATCGACAGCTTCGGAGGATCACCGCTGCAGCTGAGGGTCGACCCGGTAACAGCAAGCGTCCGCCCCATCATAGCCGCAGCGGCCGTGCGCGGCATCTGCCTCTCCTCGGAGGCTACCCGCCAGATTATGCAGCTGCAGGAGAAGTTGCATAACACGTACGCCTCCGGCCGCAAGAAGGCGTCGATAGGCATCTACGACATGGACACCGTCACCCACGAGTTCGTATACACCGCCTTGGAGCCGTCAAGGATATCATTCGTGCCGCTCGAGTGCGCCTCGCAGATGGACGGAACGGCGATCCTCACCGGAACCCAAAAGGGGAGGGAGTACGCCCATCTGCTCTTGGACAAGAGCCTCTACCCGCTGCTCACTGATCGTGACGGCAAGGTGCTCTCAATGCCCCCCATTATCAACAGCGACGGAACGAAGGTCACCGAACGGACAAAGAACGTCTTCATCGACGTCACCGGGCTGGACGAGAAGGCGGTTGGCATATGCCTTGCAATAATGGTAACTTCCATACTCGAGCGCGGAGGCAAGCTACAGCAGGTCGAGGTGGCTTACCGCGACCGGAAGGTTGTCACGCCGCGCCTAGGGGCATGCGCCCAGACGATAACGGCCTCAGGCGTGAAGGCGTATTCCGGTCTTGACCTTCCATTAGGCGCCGTTGCCTCCCTCCTCATGCGCATGGGATACGCCTGCTCCGAGCCCAATGGCGACGCCATCGAGGTGTTAGTCCCGCCATACCGCGTCGACGTGTTACACGAGGTCGACCTAGTCGAGGACGTCGTCATTGCTTATGGGCTCAACAGGATCGAACCAGAGTTCCCGCGCCTCATGACCTTCGGCAAACCACTTCCAGGAAGCAGGCTCGCGGCGCGCGTCCGGGACCTGATGATAGGGATGGGATTCCAAGAGGTCTCGACCTACCATCTGGCAAGCAGGGAAGTGATGGTCGAGAAGCCCATGCTCCCCGAGAGGAACCTGATCGAGGTCATCAAGCCGGCCTCACTCGAGTACACTGTTCTGAGGGACGCGCTCCTGCCGAAGCTGCTGCAGCTCCTCGGGATGAATACCCACGTCGAATACCCGCAGAAGATATTCGAATACGGGGTCGTGGTTAAGGAGCGCGGAGGCAGGCCGGAGAACATACCGCACCTCGGGGCTGCCATAAGCGACGACCGCCTCAGCTTCGAGGAGATGCAGGCGGTGGCGGCTGCCCTCTTCAGGGGGCTCTCAAAGGAGGCAACCTTCTCTCACCTGGCATCTCCGCCATTCATAGATGGGCGCGCCGCCAAGGTATCCGTGGACGGCGTGGATGTGGGCGTTGTCGGCGAGACCTCCCCCCAAGTACTCGTAAACTTCGGTATGACGTGCCCGGTCCTGCTGCTGGAGCTCGACATGTCGCCGCTTCTGCACTTGGAAAGCTTATCTTAATGGCACGCGCATGGAGTACTGTGCGATGAAGTCGGGAGCGGAGCACTGCGGGGCGACACAGCAGGTCACAGGAGTCAAGCGAGCAAGGGCGAGAGCTCGGCGATGAACGAGACCTAACCCACACCTGCAACAGCCCCGCAATTCCCTTATCGAATAGCGGGCCATTCATGCAACGGCGCGCCACTCGAAAGCCAAAAAGGTCACCTCCGACCCATCTCATACTGCAGGCGGCCGGACATCACCCGGTGTAGAGAGCCCTGCCTAGCGGGATGCAACGTCCCTCAGTGAAGCTGGGTGTTAGCACCGGGCAACACGGCAGCCTGCACCACCGCCGACCAAAAAGAGTAAAACGCAGTTCAGTATAGCAAGACCGTACAATCACGCTGGTAAGGGGGTTCATCTTATGGACGTGTCAAGGAAGGTTGACCTAGTCGCAAGGAATTCGCTTGAGGTCATAACAAGAGACGACGCCGAGGAGGTCTTCCAGACCAATGCATCGCCCCGCGGCTACCTGGGCTTCGAGCCCTCTGGGATGTTCCACCTCGGGTGGATGATCTGGGTGAACAAGTTCAAGGACATGATGGATGCAGGCATAAAGATGACCCTGCTTGAGGCCACATGGCACGCGTGGATCAACGACAAGTTCGGTGGCGACATGTCCAAGATCCAGTCCTGCACCGCATACATCGAGCACTGCCTCAGGGCGCTGGGCGTAGACCTCGACCGGGTGGACATAGTCAAGGCCGATGCGATGGTAGGCAACAGCGATTACTGGGAGGGCGTCATAAAGGTCGGCAAGGCCATCTCGCTCTCGAGGGTGAAGAGGGCAGTCACCATCATGGGGAGGAAGGAGGACGAGACGCAGGTCGACTTCTCCAAGCTGATCTACCCCTGCATGCAGGTTGAGGACATCTTCTACCTGAAGCTAGACTTCGTGCTCGGCGGGATGGACCAGCGTAGGGCGCACGTCTTGGCGAGGGAGGTCGCGGGGCATTACGGTTTCAGGAAGCCCGTGGCGATCCACACGCCTCTGCTGTCGGGGCTGCAGGGCGCCGGCAGGATGGATATGGCTGGCGATGCCGACGCCGCAATGATAGAATGCAAGATGAGCAAGTCGAAGCCGGAGACCTGCATCTTCATCCACGACCAGCCCGAACAGATCCGGGCAAAGCTTAACAACGCCTACTGCCCCCCGAAGGAGGTCGAGGGAAATCCCGTAATCGAGATCGCTAGGTATATACTAATGAGGGACGCACCACTGACCGTGACGAGGCCCGCCAAGTACGGCGGGGACATCTCGTTCGAGACCGCGGATGAGCTGATCAACACCTACAGGGAGGGGGGACTGCACCCGATGGACCTCAAGGGGGCCGTCGCCAATGGCATGGTCTCCACCCTTGCACACGTTCGCGATTACTTCAAGAGGGTCCCGGAGGCGGCAGAGGCGATGGCGAAGATGGGGTTCACAGAGAGGTGCGGATAGGAAGGTTTTTAAGTTTTTTTTATTTCCTAATGTTATAGGAAAATAAAACGCATAATATGAATCAGGTGTTATTGATTTAGGAGTTATGATTAACATGTTCTCAACTTATAGCAGAGAAAAACTTCTCTGTGCCGCAGGCCATGTGGAGGCCTAACCCATTTTTTTCTAGGTGGCTCATATGGGCGGCACGCCAACAACTGCAAAGTACACTATCTACGCAGGAATAAACATAGATGGTGTTGTAGACAAACCGGACGTCATTGGGGCGATATTCGGTCAGACCGAGGGACTGCTCGGCGAGGAGCTCGACCTACGGGAGCTCCAGAAGAGCGGTAGGATAGGGCGCATACAGGTGGACATGGAGTCCAAGTCTGGCAAGTCCTACGGAACGATCATCCTGCCTTCTAGCCTCGACCGGGTCGAGACCGCTATAGTCGCGGCTGCGGTGGAGACGATCGACAAGGTCGGCCCTTGCTCCGCGCAGGTCGAGATCAAGAAGATCGAGGACGTGAGGGAGGAGAAGCGCCGTAAGATAATCGAGAGGGCTAGGGACATCCTCACCCACTGGGAGACGGAAGGGGCGTTTGAGATAAAGGAACTCTCAGAGGAGATCATGAAGTCAGTCCGCGTCCACGAGATAGGCAAGTACGGCCAAGACAACCTTCCATGCGGACCAGACGTTGACAAGTCCGATACCGTCATAATAACCGAGGGAAGGGCGGACGTCGTCAACATGCTGAGGCACGGCTACAAGAACATAGTGGGCATGGACGGAGCATCTGTCCCTGACACGATCAAGGATCTGAGCAAGAAGAAGACCCTCATAGCCTTCGTGGATGGTGACAGGGGCGGTGAGCTGATCCTCCGGGAGCTCCTGCAGGTGGCCGACATTGACTACGTCGCGAGGGCCCCGCACGGCAAGGAGGTCGAGGAACTGACCGGCAAGGAGCTAGCGAAGTGCCTCCGCTCGAAGGTTCCGACGGAGCAGTACCAGCTAATGATGGGCGAGAAGAGGGGCGAGCCATCGCAAGAAGAACGCGAAGAGAGGAGTGATAAGGAGCGCGGAAGAAGGTATCCCCAGGAACGCCATGAGCGCATACAGGCGCAGGCACCAGGGAGCTCTCAGGCAGATGCATATGCCTATGAGGCGCCTCAGCAGGAGTACGCGCCCGCGCAGGTCCAGGAGCCAACAACTCAAGCCGAGCTCCATGAGCCTGCCCCAAAGGAGGAGAAGGCGCCAGCGCCAGTGGCGATACCCGGGGTGGACATGTCAAAGGTCAAGGCAATGATCGACCAGCTCCAGGGCAGCCTCGAGGCGATCCTTGTCGACGAATCATGGGAGCAGAAGCAGAAGGTTGCTGTGCGAGAGCTTGCAGAAGTGCTTCAGTCGTCAGAGGAGAAGTTCCACGCCGTCATCTTCGATGGAGTGATAACGCAACGCCTGCTCGACATATCGAACAACAAGGGCGTGGCATTCCTGATCGGGGCGAGGGTCGGGAACATCGCAAAGCGCCCGCAGAACATAACGATCCTCACGTTCGAGAACCTGAGCTCCCGCTGAGCTCCATCACTATCGCCGACTCGCCGTCGGCATAGTAACCCTCTATTTTTTCCATGTCAACAAATCCAAACTTCCTGTACAGTCCGATTGCGGGGGCGTTAGACTCCCTGACCTCGAGCACGAACCTCTTAGCGCCTGCCACGGCAAGCCTAGCCAGGGCCTCCTCCAAGAGCGCCTTGCCCACACCGCTCCTTCTATGCGAGGTCGAGACAGCGACCGAGACGAGGTGGCCGGTCGTCCTATGCCTGATGATGCCTATGGCGTAGCCTATGACAGTTCCCCCGTCCGTGGCGACAAGGTAAGCGCCTGGCATGTAGAGGAACGACTTAAGTAGCCCCTTGGGGTAGGGGTCCGGGAACGCCCCCTGCTCTATCTCGACTATGCCGTCGATGTCCGCCAGGTTAGCTTCCCTTATGGCTATCCCATGGTCGACGCCGGTTCTTGCCATCTCCATGCACAATGAATATCTTACTGAAGCCGAATATAACATAATTCCTGTTGGTGCGGGCGATGCGTATAATCGAAACAGATCGCAAGCATGGGGGCGTCGAGGTGGAGGTCGAGGATTCGGACGACCTGTGGCACCTCTATAACATAATCGACCGCGGCGACTCTGTGTGCGGTTACACCATGCGCGAGGCGAGGGTCTCCCGTGGCGCCGAGGAGGAGCGCGGCGGCAAGAGGCGAGTGTTCCTCTGCATCTCCGTCGAGGACATGGCCTTCCAGACATTCACAGAGAAGCTAAGGATAAAGGGGCGCGTCACCGTCGGACCGGACGACATGAACATACAGGGCTCATTCCACTCGTTTGCGGTAGGGATAAGGGACCGAATAAGGATCACGAAGAGCGAGTGGCTATCTTTCCACGAGGAGCGCCTTCAGCGTGCGGCTTCGAGGTCGCGCCCCAAGGTCATAGTCGTCACGATAGACGACCAGGACGCCACTATATTTCTCATACGCGATTACCAGGTGGACGAGATACTCACGATAAGCTCGCACATACCTGGCAAGTATGTCGAGACGTCTGACAGGCCTGCGCTCAAGTCCAAGTACTTCGGCGCGATAGGGGAAGAGGTCTCGAGGCTTCTCCAGCGGGAGCCGGCAGCCATCGTCACAGCCGGTCCCGGATTCACGAAGAACGACCTAGCAAGGGTTCTCAGGGAGAGGCTGAAGGGTGCGAAGATCATCGAGGAGAACACCTCGAGCACCGGTGAGCCCGGGGTCAGGGAGGTCATGGCGCGGGGCGCCCTCACCAAGCTGATGGAGGACTCCACCATGCTGAGGGATTCGAGGCTGGTCGACGAGTTCCTGTCGAGGCTCTCGAAGTCGCCGAATATGGTCAGCTACGGCATCGCCGACGTGGAGATGACCGTAGACCGGGGCGCCGTCGAGTCGCTACTGGTCTCAGAGCGGCTCCTTAAGTCCATGCCCCCCGAGGAGCGGAGGGGAATAGAGTCCCTCTCAAGGAAGGTCGAGCGCTACGGCGGCAAGGTATTCTTCATAGGCGGAGAGCACGAGAAGGGCAGGCAGCTCGCCAATATGGGGGGGATCGCCGCCCTCCTGCGGTTCGCAGTCTCGCGGCGTAGCACCTGAGCCTGCTGGTCAGCAGGGGAACTCCGCGAACTTTTCCCTCGCCGCCGTCGGGTAGGCCTGGACGTACGACACTGCCGCGCCTGGAATGACTGTCCGAACAGCGTCGAGCATGCGCCTTGGGACCTCCACCGAGCTTCCGTCATCCGCCACGCCGACTTGGGCAACATCAACGCCGAGTGCCCTGGCAAGGATGCGCTTCGCCGCCCTTCCTGATGCCCCCGGCACCTTGACTACGAACTTTCCGACGGTGCCATCATCGAGCCGCTCCTCCCACGGTCTTGCAGCGTTGGCAGCCCTCCTTGACAGCCTCATCCTAGTCTGAACGGCGTCCTTGACTGAGCTTGGGCAGTAGTGGACCGGAAACTCGATCCCCTCGGCCTCGGCCCAGCCGACGACCTCCTTCGCGGCCTCCTCGCTCCCCTCGGCCGCCGCCATCGAACCGCCGATTACCCTGAACCCCCTCTGGCGAAGCTGGAATGCGTTCTGAGGGCAGAACTCCAGCTGGTTGATGTTTATGAAGTCAGCCCTGACCGAGGCGAGGTACCTTATGAGCCCCTTTATCTTGTCAGCTTCACCGGGGATGGATGGCACCTCTGCCCCAGCGTACATCCCGAGCGCCTTAGCCTCAGCCACCCTTTCCCAGTCCCGCCTAGCCGGGTGGAACCTTATCTCGTCAAGCCCTGCGGACTTCAACCTAACAAGCGCATCCCTGCTGGCACGCCTGCCGTTTGTGTATAGGTGTATATGGTGGTCTTCCCCGAAGAAGCCCTTCAGGAGCCTGATGAACTTCAGCGTCCTCGTCAGCCTCATGAGCGGGTCGCCGCCGGTTATGCCCGTCCCCTCTGCGTCTATTGCCCTGCCCTCGAGTATTATGTCGAGGTCACCCTCCACTGCCACCTCGTCGGCATAGATCACATCGAGGTTCTTCCTCCTCTCGCTGAGGGGGCAGTAGTAGCACGAGCCCTCGCACTTGCCCGTGACGAAGAGCACCATCTTTGCGCCCCTCAGGCACGCCTCGCATCCCCTCGGCATATCGCCTGCCATGAGGAGGACTATCCAGATGACTGCTAATAAAACCAACCGCTTAGAGGAGTACCTCAGCGACGAACGCCATTGCCAGCGCGCCGAGAACCAGCCTCTTCCCCGAGTACCTTGAGACGCCGGACGACCACATGAGGAAGCCAGCGAGGCCGACTATGAAATAGACTGCCTTTATCACCCCCTTCACGAGGCTGGTCATCGCCTCGGAGAGCCACAAGATGTTGGACTGGATTAGCGCGATCCACCCCTCTATCGTCGACCTGAACTTGTCCTCAACGTCCGCCGTCCCGTTAGTTTCAGCGCCGACCGGCATGACCAGCGCCGTGAATGCGCAGAGCGCAGCCACCAGACGCCCCACCACCACAAGAGGAACCTTCACCCAGACATCCCCGTGGCTAAGGCTCAATATTTAAGACTGCCACCCCTGCTCTGGAGGAGCCTCCGGAGGCTCGGGTCCTCTGCCGCTCTTGCAGCCAGCCTCCCCTCGAAGGTCTCGTCGTCGAGGACCTCCTCCTTGAAGTAGACCCCAGTCCTGCCGACCGTGTCCCTCCTCGTTAGGACCCTGATCCTCTCCTCAACCGTCTCGACGCTGACCCCGACCGTCCTAGCGACCTCGGTCGCATTGCCTACAGCCGATACCTCGTAGTGCCCGACCTCAGTCGGGACTATCATCATGAGCCTCTTATCGACGCCGGGGGCGCGGACCCTGCCCTTCATCCCTGCGATGCCAACCTCCCCCCCGAACCTGTAAAAGTCCCTTTCCCTCCCCCTGAGGGGCACCAGCGGGAATGTGAGCTTGACCCTCTCATCCACGTGGATTATCGCCTTGACCGCATGGGCAGGCGTCGCCTGGGCGATCTCCCTCTTAGCGAAGTGTATGCCTGCAGCCGCCAGCGCCCCCTCCACCATCAGCGACGGCGCAACATCGGGAACCAGCACGTCCACGTCGCTCGCCGGTCCAACGTCCCCGCGGGCGGCGCTGCCGTGCACTATCGGCTCCATCCCCCTCGCCGCCAGCGCCCCCATAACGCACACGCCGGCCGCGCGCAGCTCCCAGAGGAGCTCCCACCTGCTTGGCGGGTACCTGACCTCCCTCATCTCGTATGAAGGCGCGACCTTCCTCGCCATCAGCCGACCGCCCCCGAGACGCTCTCGCCGATCCAGTCCAGATAGCTCTGGTTGCCCCCCTCGACCCTGAGCGCAATGACCTCGGGCACCTCGTAGCTGTGGAGCTCCCTCACCCTAGCGGTCACCCTGCCGAAGAGCCGCTCCTCGGTCTTCGCGATCAGGAGCCACTCCCTCCCCTCCTCGACTTTGCCCTCCCACCTATAAACCGAGTCTATGCCTCCTACGATATTCACGCACGCCGCCAGCCTTTCCTCGACGAGCGTCCTCGCTATCTTTAACCCTTCATGCCTCGCTCCGACAGTTATAAGAATGACCATGTACATCGGACTTACACCGATCAACATTAGTCCTGATCTCAATATAAACCATAAACCATAAACAACAAACCATAAACAACCTGCCGGTCTGGTGGAATCCATGGATCAATGGGTATATCTACTTGCCTTTCTGCTCGCCTTCTGGTCAGCACTCTTTATTGCGAAGCAATTCCTGCCAAAGAGCTTTGAAGTTCATCCTTTCCTCGTCATGTGGAAGACCACCAGGTTCAACAACTTCATCGATAGGCTTGGTCGGAGGCTGAGCCGGTTCTGGAAGATAATATGGACCTTCGGTATCGCGCTGGGTCTCGGCGCGATGGGTTACATCACCTTCATTCTGGCGAGGAACCTCTACTACATCTTCTTCAGCACTGAGTCCGCATCCCCCGTCTCCCTTATCATCCCGGGAATCACGCTATCGCTCAACCTAAACACGCTCTTCTTCTTCGGGCTATCGATCGCCATAATCCTAGTGACCCACGAGCTTGCACACGGCCTCGCAGCCAGGGCCGAGGGCGTCAAGGTCAAGAGCACCGGGCTACTTCTCATGGTACTCATACCTGGCGCGTTCGTGGAGCCGGACGAGGAGGATCTCAACAAGGCACGGAAGTCCACCCAAGCGAGGGTCTATGCCGCCGGATCGACTACGAACATACTCATAGGGCTGATTGCACTCCTGCTCCTCATCAATGCTGGGACCCTTATCTCGCCCCTCTACTCGGCGACCCCGTCCGGCGTCGTCGTCATAGAGGTTGTAGCAGGCTCGCCCGCCTACGGCGTGCTGAACGCATGGGACGTGATCACAACCATAAACGGCACTGCCCTGAGTGGCATCGAATCGCTGACGTTGGCTCTTAACGCAACGCTGCCAAACAGCACGGTCCCCATGGCCATAATAAGGGGCGGCGAGGAGACGGCCATCAACTTCACGCTAGGCTCCACCTCGAATAACGTCTCCTACATCGGGATCAACACCTACAACTACTACGCCCCCCACTACAGCTGGGCGCCTATCAGCCTGCCGTACTACGCACTCGGCTCCCTCTCGTGGATCTACCTATTCTCGCTGAACATAGGCTTGATCAACATGATGCCCGTTGCATTCTTCGACGGCGACAAGCTACTCACCATCATGCTGAAGTTCATATTCAAGGATGAGAAGAAGGCGCAGCCATACGCCAACCTCATCCGGTGGGGATGCGTGGCACTGCTGGTGCTCAATATCATGATGAGCTTTGTACTATTCCCCGGCTACAGGCTTGGATGATCACGTAAGATAAACTCAAAAAGGGTGGTACGCCTGCCATCTGCACGGTGCAAATGCGGCAAGGATGCGTTCTACTTCAGAAGGGAGTCCGGCGAGGCGCTATGCCGCAGATGCTTTGCCAGGAGCATCGAGAGGACCGTCCACAGAACCATCAAGCGGGAGAAGTTATTCACCCCAGACGACAGGGTGATGATTGCCCTCTCGGGTGGCAAGGACAGCGTCGCCCTCGCCCACATCCTGTCAAAGATCGAGAGGCCATACCGCACGACGCTCTTCGCTTTGACCATTGACGAGGGGGTCAGCGGGTACCGTGAGGAGGGCCTCTCTATAACCCGGGGCGTTACTGATGACCTAGGGATGGAGCACCACATAGTCACCTTCAAGGAGGCATATGGTTACAGCCTCGAGGAGGTCTATGCGATGGCGAAGGGGCGTGGCATCAGCCTACTCGGTTGCACCTTCTGCGGCATCATGCGCAGGCGCCTCCTGAACGACATGGCGATGAGGCTGGGTGCCACCAAGGTCGCAACCGGGCACAACCTGGACGACGAGGCGCAGACATTCCTCATCAACATCCTGCGGGGCGACGTCGCGCGGTTAGGTCGTGCCGGCGTCCAGCCCGTCAAGGTCAGAGAGGGTTTCGTCCCTCGCGTGAAGCCTCTGCGCTACATACCTGAGAGGGAGATCGCCGCCTATGTCTACATGAAGGGGTATGCGCTTTACGAGCGGGAGTGCCCATACGTCAGGGAGTCCGTCAGGGACGAGATCAGGGACATCCTGAACGGCATCGAGGAACGGCACCCCGGCACGAAGCACGCGATCGTAAATGGCTCTGACAAGCTCATGGAAGCCCTGAAACCATCGGTCGAGGCCTCAACTGTCGGCACGTGCAGCCGCTGCGGATCGCCATCTAGCAGGGGCGTCTGCCGCATGTGCGAGATCCTCGATATGCTGGGGATCAGCTCTAATACTTTTATAAACCACCTCGCAGAATGATTTTAGCGGTGCGGCAGGTAGGGCCGGAGGGTTCGGCCTCCTCTACACTACAAACGGTCGTCAAGGTAGGGCCAGCAACTCCGGGAGGCGGCGGTACCAGCCGCGATTCCTAGGGCTGCAGGCGTGGAAGTCTCGCCCTGTGGGGGCGTTGGAACGGGTTCAGCCCATCCGGAGGGATGGTCTTCCCGCGAGCCAGGCGAACCGGGTCAGATCCGGAAGGGAGCAGCCCTAAGTCTGGACAGTGCCGTTCACAGGATAACGGGATGGATGCCTGCTCACCCAAAGGGTCACGGCATGGGCCGCTCACTTCTGGGGGGCTGTCGCACCGTCCCATGCATTTCTTCCACACAGCGCGCCGGTTCGCCCCTAGGAGCCAAAATATATAATAAACCAGTTCGAATCACTCTTTGCAGATGCCCGGGTTGCCTAGCCTGGTAGGGCGATGGCTTGCTAAGCCATTGTCTAGCAATAGACTCGTGGGTTCAAATCCCACCCCGGGCGCCATTAAAACTTTTACTTTTTAAAGTTTTATCCACAAACGGTCATGGTTGGAACGATCTCTTCTCCACTATCTTCACACCAGGCGCATATTTCTTTATAAGATCCAGTGCCGTCGTAAAATTATCCTGAGTGCAAAAGACACCTATTGGAAGAGCCAACTCTTTACCTCTGATCAAGATGCTGTGCTGCCCTTTGTAAGTGGTTACGCTCTTGATATCTTTCCACCGGATCGACTGCGATTCCCTGGAGATGGAGATGAGGCTCCCTCCCGCCACTACTGGCGAACGCAGCAGCACCGCCCCCAGTAAACCTGCTCTGTTAAGGGTTTTAGATGACTCGCCCGCCTCATACTCTATGCCCTTCTCATTTATGATAAACTCAGCGTCGATGCCGCCTTTCATTGCCCTTTCGAGTGCAAACATCACTATGAATGATAATCCCATAATCGCCACGAAGAGCGACAACAGGACGGGTCCCATGCCTGTTATGACTAGGATCCAATCCTCGGGCACTAAAATTATGCCTAAAATCAACACAAACAGAAACCCGCCTCCAAGTGCCATGCTGAGCTGCCTTATCAAAAGGGTGTTTCTAACGAGAGGGATGCGGGTGCTCCAGCGCAGCTCGTAACCTTCCGTGCTGCTGAGGATCTCGCCCTGCGAAGGCGGAGGTGGGGGCTCTGATGGGGCGCCTGCCCCCGACCTGGCCGACTCCTTTATCGGGGCCTCACCGGCTTCAAACGCCTCATCAATTTTGACCATCCTATTCCTATCATGCGAATTCATTGATGGTGTTGACTAATCGGCGCCTTCTATAAATAAATTTATGCAGCAAGTTATGAATTTTAAAGTTTTAAATCAGGTTAACCGAGGCAAGGGGGCACGATTCAGCGGCAAACGCCAATATCGAGGGTCCTCGGTCTAGTCTATCACTCGGAACAAGCATTCATGTTCTTTATGTCTCCTCGGCCCCTTAGGCTTTCGGTATTCTGCACGTGGACGTGATCTCCAGCTTCTATGTTCTCGCTCGCCATGCCTATCACTTCACCATACTTGATCACGTGCTCTCCCTTAGGGATCCTTTTTAATGCAAACTTGTGCCCAAATGTAATGTCGGATCTCAATTTAATCTTATATGAGGACTGCCCGATTCCTGCCTCAACCACTGCATCCTTTTTCAAGCCGGTCAAGGCAGTCGCTACATTGTCGCGCTCATCAACCACGATGGCCCTTCCTTTTACCATCTAGATCACCGGTCCTTTAGTGTATATGTTAAAGAACTTTTCATAGCCACAAATTTCGGCTTTGGTCCTCTTCGACGACGCCACATCCGCCACCTCTTTGAAAAGCCGTTGGGCGGCGGCGTCCAGACCCTCCTCACCGTAGAATACCGCGCTAAGGTCTACGTCAATATGCTCCTTCAGTCTGGAGCAGGTCTCAGGGTTACCTGAGATCTTGACTACCGGTACGATTGGGAAGCCCTGCGGCGCGCCCAAACCCGTCGTGAACAGGATTAGCTGGGCGCCTGCCGCGGCAAAGCCTGTCAGTGCCTCAATCTCACGACCCGGACCATCCATGAAAACCAGCCCTTTCTTTGAAGGGACGTCGCCATAATCCACAACATCAACAAGTTTAGATGAACCCGTCTTGCATATTGCTCCTAATGACTTTTCTTCTATCGTTGTTATGCCGCCTTTAATGTTGCCTTCAGTCGGTTGACCACCACGCATATCCACCCCCATCGCAATGACCCTCTTCTCCATCTCGCCGATTGCATTATACAGCCTTCTTGCGACCCCTTCGCTCGCGCACCTTTTTGCAAGAATATGCTCCGCACCGATGACCTCAGTTGTTTCACCGAAGATCACCGTTCCGCCCCCTCCGACGATCAAGTCGGCAGCCTTTCCGGCAACAGGGTTGGACACAATGCCGGAAGTGGCGTCCGATGCCCCGCACTTTATTGCCACTTTGACCTCGGAAAAATCCACGGCAGTCCGCCTGACCTTTTCAGCCTCCTCGCACATCCTCTTTGTGATCTCTGAACCCCTTGCTACGGCGTGCTGCAGCCCCTTCTCTTGAACCTCAACAACGCCAACCTCCTTTAGAGCCGATATCTTGTCGGCAATCCTGTCGACTGAAACGCTTTCGCAACCTAAACTGACAAGCAGCACCGAGTTGACGTTAGGGTTGGATGCCAGGTTCACAAGAACTTTTTCAACCAACGCAACGTCTGGAGGTGTCTGAGTACAGCCCTGAGTGTGAACGAGAAGTTTTGCCTTGGGATTAAGTTGCGCGATCCTCTCAGCCGCATCGCCGGAACAGCCTACGGTCACCATGACCGCAACGTAATTTCTTATGCCTACGCCATTGGCTCTATTATAGCCTGCAATTTCCATGTTGATCGCTTTTCGACGCACCGCATTTAAGCTTTATTTAAACGCTCCATCTTTTCAAGGGGGCTTTGTGCTCCTCACACGCATTTCCAACTCTACGTTTTAGAAACAATCTCTTCAATAATCCGGGCCTATACTGCCGCTCGCTGGCAAGCCCATGCGCCCAGCTCTCCCAACGAAGCTGCCGGCGGCATGGACATAAAAATGGCCGGCAAGCTCGCCGACTTCCTTCAAAAAGGTATGAAACTCATTCAAGACGGGCAAAAAATACTTCCCGATGGAGTGTCAACTGAATTGAATGCTAATTTGAGGGAAGACTATAGAGAGCGTGCGCGTGCACGTGCGCAAGGACGTTATTATTAAAATGATTGGAGGCATGAAAAAACATATTGAGCAAAGAAAGGATTGGAGAGATCGTTCTTGGCTGGTGCAAGGAGGAAGGCATATTCAGGGAGGAGGTAAAAGAGATCGATGCTGCGTTCCATTATAAGGTCAACGTTCCTGGAAATACCTCCTTTCCATGATCATCATCCAGCCAGTAGGCGCCGACAAGGCGTTCATAACTTCAGGCGTGAGGCTAGAACCAGAGTTCATAGCCGCGATGAGGAGCATTGGCGAGCAGAAGAGGACGGAGTTCATCGCCTATCTGAGCTACAACCTGTACAGCTAACCAACGATATTCCACATACAGGAATCCGACGGCGTAATACAGCAGGTCACGATAACAGATCAGGTCTACTCGGACGAACTCACCAAGGGCAGATTCATGAGGTCCATCCAAGACGTGTATCGCGTTACGGCACTCGCCTTTCTGCAGATCCAAGGCTTCCTCGCGACGATCCCCCTTGAGCGAGGCGCCGGTAAGGCTGCACCGCAGGAAGCCGGCACTCCCGGCGCGCAGGGCAAGCTTGAGACCTGCAGTCAATGCGGGGCCAAGTTGGCAGAGGGGGCAAAATTCTGCACAAAATGCGGAAAGCCACTCCAGCCCGCCGCATCCGTTGAAGTCAAGCCTCTAGTAGAAGCGAGGATCAACCGGTGCCCAAAGTGTGGGGCCGAAGCTAAGGGCGGGGGAAAATTCTGCACAAAATGTGGGGCTCCCCTTAAATAATCGTACGACGCTCAAAAGGAGGACGCGCATCACTAGCGCTTTTTATTGAGCCGCGAGAATGCCGCGCCCGCAAGGCGCGGAGGAATCGCGCCTCCTTCTTTGCCTCTTACGGCGGCAGCCCCCTTGGAACTTGTGGCGCTCCGCCGTCACCGCCCCCCCTCACCAAGCGGCTCCAAATAAAATCGCTATTGCTTGGCACATTGAATGGTTGCAAGCGCCCATCTGGTGCCGACGGCTACCCCTGCCTGTAGGCCAGGCCGTCCGCCACAGCGACCAGCTTCCCCTCCCCATTCGTGACCTTGATCCGGCACACGGCAGTGGTCTTACCCGCGCTCTCCTCGTACCCCTCGGCGGTCAGGACCTCGCCCTCGTGTGCCGGTCTCCTGTAGTTGATGTTCATTGCCAACGCTACAGACTTGGCGCCGCCTGAGTTGCACGTGGCTGCGAACGCGACATCGGCGAGCGCGTAGATAACCGCCCCGTGGGTTGCACCGTAGGCGTTTAGCATGTCCTTCCTTACCTTCATCCTTACCCTGCACGATCCAGGCTTGGACTCTACCAGTTCCATGCCGTAATTCTGCGCCATCATGTCGTTCTTCACTAGCTCTTTCATGTCCGAATAAGGTTCCTCACGATACAAAAAAATCACCATCTCTCTATTGCATCTCTTAATATTTAGGGCGATTGGCTAATTTGAGGGGCCGGTTGCAATGCCAGACCTGCCACCACGACGCCCGGCATCACTCGGTATCCTTGAGTTCGTCATGCCTAAAGCATCGTACCAGGTGGTCGTTGACCATGCCGACTGCCTGCATGTACGCATAGCAGATTGTAAGCCCTGCAAATGTGAATCCGCGCCTCTTCATGTCTGCGCTCATCGCCCTCGACTCCTCTGACTCCGTCTGCATCTCCGACGGCTCTTCCAGGTAGTGCTGAATCGCACTCCCGCCGACGAATCCCCACGCATACCTCTCAAACGAGCCGAACTCCTTCTGCACCTCCACGACCCTCTTCGCGTTGTTTATGGCGGACTCTACCTTCCTTCTGTTCCTGATCATCCCGCCGGTTTCCATTATGCGCTCGACGTCCTTCTCGCCGTACCTTGCGACCCTCTCGGGGACGAAGCCCTCGAACGCCTTCCTCATCGCCTCTCTCCTGTTCAGTATCGTTCTCCAGCTCAGCCCCGCCTGGAACCCCTCAAGCACAAGGTGCTCGAAGAGGAAGCTGTCGTCGTGAGAGGGGGTGCCCCACTCCCTGTCGTGGTACTCGCGTTCGAGCGGGTTCTCGTCGCCCCAACACCTCGCCCTGTCCGGTGGCATGCATTCAGTACCTCCAGTGATCGATTTAGGTTTTTCTTGGCCATAACCTAGCCTAGGCGGTGTTACCTAGCGATACTTATAATAAATGGCTGGGCGTTTCATCTTTCACGCGGGGCTGTAGGCTAGCTTGGTCCAGACTGCGAGGCTTGGGCCCTCGTGACCCCGGTCCGAATCCGGGCAGCCCCACCACCTCCCGAGGGCGCTTGGTCAGCCTGCCGAAAATCCAAAAAATAAGGTAAATTAAAGCAAAGCAAGGCAATCGCGTAAGTTAGTTAATATGTAAACAACCAGCCAGCGTGCGAGCACCTTCGCAGAAAGGCCTATACCATGCTGGTAGCCGACTAGTCTGGATGTTATGAATAAAAAGGTCTCTTGACAATCAGAGGAAGGCCTGGAGCTTCTTGCCCCTCTCCTCTCTCTCCTTTCCCATCTTTATCAGGGCGTTCTTTGCGTTCCCAAGGAAGCCGAGCTTTGCTGCGGCGTCGGCATAGAACTTAGCGGCGCTCATCTCTACCCTCGCGGCGTTCCTTATGCCCTCCTTGAGGTCGTTGCCAACATCGTACTTGCCGTCGTAGTTGATCGTGTCGAGACCCGTTATCGCCTCGAGGATCATCTCCTGCATCTCCATCCTCCTGATCCTCTCCAGCGTCTGCTTGTTCTTCTTTGAGGCGCCGGACATGCCGTTGAGCAGTGCCTTGCATTCGCCATCTGCCTTCTCAGAGAGCTTCGCATAAAAATGGGAGGCGGCGTCCTCCGCCTCTATGGCGTAATTGAGGACCGCGCCGAATGTACCGAGCTCCACCTATAGCCACCTTGTGATTACCGTCTTGCTCTGCGTGTAGAAGTTGACAATGTCCTGCGCCTGCGCGTGGAGGTCGCCATACATCGAGTTCTTCCAGCCTGAGAACGGGAAGAAGAAGACCGGCGCCGGGACACCGATGTTGATGCCCACGTTGCCCGCCTCGATCCTGTAGGTGAACTCCCTCGCGCTCTTGCCGTTGCTCGTGAATATGGCTGCGGCGTTGCCGAACTGCGAGGTGTTAGCCAACGCTATGGCCTCATCCAAGCTCTTAGCCTTCATCATGCACACGACAGGGCCGAAGATCTCCTCCTTGAAGATCCTCATGCTCGGATTGACATTCTCGAAGACGGTCGGACCAACGAAGTAGCCGTTGGAGTACTTCTCGGGCTTCTTGTTCCTGCCGTCGAGCGCCAGCGTCGCGCCCTCCTTCAAGCCAATCTCGATGTAACTCATGACCTGGTCATAAATTGCCTTGTTCGAGAGCGGACCCATCTGCGCGTCAGGGTCCATGCCGTATCCCATCTTGAGCTTCTTGACCCCATCGATATACTTCCTCTTCAGCTCATCGTAGATGTCGCCGACGGCTACGAAGATCTCGCCGGCTAGGCACCTCTGCCCCGCGCAGCCGCACGCCGATGTTATCAGCGCCGAGACCGTCGCGTCTAAGTTAGCGTCCGGCATGATCACAATGAAGTTCTTGGCCTGCCCCTGGCACGATGCCCTCTTGTTGGTCTGAGCGGCCTTCGTATATATCGACGAAGCGACCTCCGACGACCCCACGAATGAGACCGCCTTCACGTCCTTGCTGAAGAGCAGGGCGTCGGTTGCATCCCTGCCGCCATAAACCATGTTCACGACGCCTGGAGGTATGCCCGCCTCCTCGCACGCCTCTATTATTGCCTTGGCCGTGAGCGGGACCGAGCTCGCCGGCTTCAGTATGAATGTGTTCCCGCATGCAATAGCATTCGGAAGGAACCAGAGCGGTATCATCGCAGGGAAGTTGTACGGCGTTAGACCAACGCACACGCCCAGGGGCTCCCTCACGAACGCCTCGTCGATGCCCTTAGCCACATCCTCTTCAACGTCGCCCATCATGTGGGTCGTTATGTTTGTCGAGTACTCTATGGACTCTATGCCCCTCTTGACGTCTCCCCTAGCCTCGTCGAGGGTCTTGCCATGCTCCTTCACTACCGTCTGCGCTATATCCTCGAAGTGCTCGACCATGATGTTCCTGAACTCGAACATGTAGCTTGCCCGCACAGCTGGTGGGGTGCAGCGCCACTCCCAGAATGCATCTTTGGCTGCCTTGATTGCCACCTCGACCTCGTCCTTCGTCGTCCTTGGGACCTTTGCCAGCGGCTCAAGGGTTGCTGGGTTGATGACATCCTGCAGCTGCGTGCTGCTGGACTCGACCCACTCGCCATTGATGTAGTTTTTCAGAACGTCAACCATGTTTTTTATTTCCTCCATGCTGATGAGATGTAACGTCTCTTGGTTTAGACGCAGTAGGTTTATGTGATATTTTTACCATCTTATTTAAACTTTCGTCATATTGTAATCAATCTATAATTCCAAAGAGCGCGGGTCATAGATCTGTATTATGAATCGAGCATTTTTTTAAGGGCTCTTGAATATTATATCTGGTGATGCTCCTTGAAGGCAATGCGCGCAGATAACTACCTCATCTTGCGCCTCGACCAGGGCGACGAGGTCATATCCTCGCTAGCCGAGGCTGTAAAGGTCGAGGGCATCCGCTCGGCCGCCATCCTCTCCTTCGTGGGCGCGATAATGGGCTGTCGCCTCATACTCAGGAAGGGGCTAGAGAAGGAGATACCCACCCACGTCGAGGCGGTAGGGAACGGGAACATATCCTACTTCAGGGGGTCGCCGATGATCCACCTGCATGTCTCTGTCGGCAGCGATGCCGGTACCTGGGTCGGGCACCTGCTGAGGGGGGTCACTGACGTCTTCTGTGAGGTAGTGCTCGCCGAGATCCCCGCGGAGATGGTCCGCAGCTACAGCGAGGAGCTCGCGTCCTCCGGCGTGACCGTGCCCTACGTCCTAGACATCGGGTGAGGCGGCAAGAATGCCTGTATACTCCGACTGCGATATTGTTGCAGCGATCGCGTCAGGAGCGATCTCCATCTCCCCATTCGCCGAGCAGTCACTCTCGTCATCAGGCTACGACCTCCGGTCTGCGGTCGAGGTGATGATGCCGCCGGGCGGGAGCGCCCTCATCCACAGCGTCGAGCGGGTCGGGCTCTCGCCATCCCTCTGCGCCCAGATCTTCATAAGGTCCTCCTTTGCAAGGGAGGGGATCGTCGGCAGCTTCGCGCTCGTCGACCCTGGCTTCAATGGGCAGCTCACCCTACGCGTAGCTAACCTCGGCGCCAGCACCGTCAGGATAGGGGAGGGCGAGCGGGTCGCGCAGCTTGTCTTCTACAGGCTCCAGACGCCGTCGAGTAGGCCGTATGCCGGCAGGTACCAGGATAGCTCTGGCACCGTCGGCAGCCGCCGTAATTTTGCATCAGATATGTAAAAAATAAATACGCCATCATACTAAACTGATATAGGTATTGGAGCGATGACATTTGAGTGATGGCACAAGATACGAGTCTCTAAGGACGCAGATCAGGGCTGTCGAGTTCTTGCGCCTCACCAAGAGCGACTGCAGCTACCAAGAGCTGATGCAGCTGACCGGCATCCCTATCACCGTGCTCAACAGGTACGTCAAAGGGCACATACTGCCCAACCCGGAGCGCGCGCAGGCGATCCTTGAGAAGCTCGAGAAGGGCTACGACGTCACGCGGCACATCATGGACAAGCTGGCGTTTGACAGGGGCGGGTTCCTCGACAACACCAAGATCGTTGGGGATACCCTCCTGCTTAGGTTCATAGCAAACCACGTCGTCCAGAAGCTTGCCGGCAGGAGGGTGAGCAAGGCACTCACGGTCGCCGTAGATGGCATCCCCCTTGCCGTCCACATAGCCGACTCGTTCGGCGTGCCATTCCTGTACGCCAAGAAGGAGAAGGAGATCGGCGTCTCCAACTTCCTAGAGGAGACATACACCGTCTCGAGGGCCGGCATACAGGTCTCGCTTTACATCCCCCGTGGCTTACTTGACAAGAGGGACAGCGTCCTCATAACTGACGACGTCGTCCGGTCTGGCGAGCAGCTCAAGGCGTTGGTAAACTTGGTGAGGAAGAGCGGTGCCGAGATCTCGGCGATCTTCGTCCTCATAGCCGTCGGAGACCGGTGGAAGAAGGAGATCGATGACTCCTCCGACTTTCCGATCTTCTCTATCGTGACGCTACCTGAAAAGGACTGACAGGTCGTACGGAGGGGTGAAGACCCCCTTCTCAGTTATTATCGCAGATACCAGTTCGCTAGGCGTCAGGTCGAAAGCAGGGTTCAGCGCCTCTGTCCCAGCTGGCGCTATCAACGCTCCGCCCATGTGCGTCACCTCTTCGGGGGCGCGCTCCTCGATCGTTATGTCAGCCGCGTCGGCTTCCAGGTCGACCGTCGAGAGCGGGGCGGCGACGTAGAATGGGATGCCGTAACGCCTCGCTATTATGGCATGCCCGCACGTCCCCACCTTGTTGACCACGTCGCCACGCCTTGTTATCCTGTCCGCTCCTACCACAACCTTCTTCACGAGCCCCCTCTGCATCACCGACGCTGACATGCTATCCGTTATTAGCCTGAAAGGTATGCCCTCGCTCTTCAGCTCAAATGCCGTTAGCCTCGCCCCCTGAAGTAGCGGCCTGGTCTCGCAGGCGTACACTAGCACCCCCTTGCCGGACTGCACTGCGCTGCGTATCACGCCGAGCGCCGTCCCGTGCTCTACGCAGGCGAGTGCCCCGGCGTTGCAGTGCGTCATTACCCCATCCCCATCTTCAATGAGCGCCGCCCCGTAGCCTCCGATAGCCCTGCACCTCGCGACGTCATCCTCGGCTATCCTCCTCGCCTCCCTGACGAGCGCCTCCCTGATCGCTGCTGTGCCGCCTCCAGCCTCCTGCTCCCAGACCCCCCTCATCATCTCAAGCCCCCAGAAGAGGTTCCTCGCGGTTGGGCGCGTCCTACCTATTCGCTCTGCTGCCCGCTCAAGGTCTGCAACAAGCCCCCCCACGGTATCCGCGGTGCTGCTTCTGCCCGCCAGCGCTATCCCCATGGCTGCCGCTACTCCAAGTGCAGGGGCGCCCCTTATCTCCATGGTCTCTATCGCCCTCGCCAGCCTCTCGTAGTCGCCGCAGCTCACCATCCTGACCTCGGCCGGAAGCCTGGTCTGGTCTATTATTTCGACACGCCCGTCCTTCCACTCAATCGTTCTCATGGCAGGTGCACCTTATTGCATTGGAGACCTCTTCTGACATCGCACTAATACCCCTTGCGACTGGCCTGCTGATGCCCCGGCCGAACTCTGTAGTCTTTGGCTGTATGCCCGCCAGCGCTATCCGCACGCCCGGGATGCCTTCCCTAAGAACCATGAACAGGACCTTGACTGACTGCTTATGGGTCGAGAACGACTGCACGATCAGCTCGTCCTCCGCTATCATGGCGCGGCTCCCCGGCTCAGCCCCCATCTCCACGGCGTCGAAGAAGACCAGATGCGTCGGCTGGAACCTCTTCATATCGAGCGAGTAGTTCTCAGGCACCGTTCCACAGTCGAGCATGCCAACCGAGGGAGGGACCGCCCCCCTGAGCCTAGAGATCACGGCTAGGCCTGCGGCATCATCGCGCCTGATCCTGCTGCCGATCCCCACGAGCATCAGGCGGCGCCATCCTGTGAGGAACTTGGTCAGATCCTCTTCGAAGGGCATATTATTAACCAGCCCCAAACTAAGAGATAAATGTTGGTCGTCATGTCCGAGGATACCCCGAAGGCGCTTCTTTCAGGTCGGTCCGCAAGAATGAGCGGTCCCGACGCCGACAGGACCCACCAGCAGGGCACCTTCGGCGAGATGGAGAGGGGGGTCCTGACGCTCTCGGACGTCGAGATAATGTACCTGCTCGAGAAGGACAAGATAATGCTCATCGACCGCGACGGGAAGGCCCTCTCTATGGAGGACTTTTTGAGGCTGGCGACAGAAGAGGACCCGGACCTCTGGATGCGCTACCTGCTCTACTCCGACCTCAGGAAGAGGGGATACGTCGTCAAGCCGGGTTTCGGCCCCAAGCTGGAGTACCGTGTCTACAGGCGCGGCGCCGCGATGGGAACTGAGCCCGCCAAGTACCTCGTGTACGGGCTCGTCGAGGGGAAACCGGTCGCTATCAGCGAGATCGCAGCAGTCTCCTCCTCTGCAAAGCTCTCGAAGAAGGAGCTGATATTCGCCGTAACTGACAGACAGGGTGAAATTACCTACTATGACGCCTCGGAGATCGACTTCTAGGGCCGGGGCAGCCGTTAGGATGATGCGCCCTGTCAACTGTTCCATGATGGGCGCGGCCGTCATAGTCAGCGAGATCGCCATACTGGGCGCCATCCCCTCGCATGCCCAGATGGTTCTGGGCTTCGCCGTCGGCTTCCTGCTCACCGCATCCTCCATGATAATGAACGACATCGTGGACGTCGAGATCGACCGGATCAACGCCCCTGAGAGGCCACTGCCATCTGGTCTGCTCTCGCGGCGGCAGGCGATGTGGATGGCAGGCGCGACCGCGGTGCTCGGCATGTTGGCCGCCGTCCCCCTGTCTTACTATGCCCTTGCAGTGGCGGCGCTTACCTTCGCCTCATCATGCCTGTACAACACCCACGGTAAGCGGCACGGCATCTTGGGCAACTCGATGGTGGCATTCTGCGTGGCCATGCCTTTCCTCTTCGGCGGCCTCGTCGTCGTGGGATTCATCGACCTGCTTGTCGCCGTCTTCTTCCTTCTGGCATTCCTTGCCACCATCGGGCGGGAGGTGACAAAGGGCATCGCAGATATGGAAGGTGACCGTACGAAGAACATCAGTACCGTGGCGATCTCCAAGGGCGCACGCTTCGCCTCGAGGGTGGCTGCCCTCTTCTACATCCTGCCTGTCCTGTTGACACCGTTACCTTGCCTCTACGGCGCCATAGGGCTCGCATACGTGCCCGTTGTGGTCGCCGTGGATGCCGGTTTCTGCTACTCCGCAGTAAGCATACTGCGATCACAGGACAAGCAGAGCGCCCTCAGGGTAAAGACGCAGGCGCGGTACTGGATGCTACTCGCGCTGGTCGCGTTTCTCCTCGGCGGGCTCTTCCGCTGATGTAGATGGTGGGGCGCGCGGGCGTTTTACTGCCCGCCATCTCCGTGATAAATAATAATGCTACCGCACGAGGGACGGGACTCCCTGCAGGTCCGTGACGGTCTCCCGCTTCTCCGCCATCTTCCGTAGCTTGAACTTGCCCGACTTGACCTCCTCGGGCCCTACTATCAGCACGTAAGGTATGCCCTTCTTCTCGGCATACTCGAGCTGCCTGCCTAGCTTCCTCCCCATTATGTCCGGCTCCGCAGGAACCCCCATCCCGACGAGCTCCCTGCTGACCTTGATTGCATCCTCCGCCGCCGACTCGTTCACGCTGGCGACGAAGACCACCGCGCCAGACCGCCTCGCCTCCGCCCTTATCCTGTCCATCAAGACCTCGTAAAGCCTCTCGACGCCGAGCGATATGCCCGTCGCAGGCGTGGGCGGCCCTCCCAGCCTCTCGACGAGCCCATCATACCTCCCGCCGCCGCCTATGCTGCCTATCTGGGCAGTCTTGGTCTTTATCTCGAAGACCGGGCCCGTGTAGTAGTCGAGACCGCGGACGAGGCTGAAGTCTATGCGCATCGTGCCGCCCAGCCCGAATGCGCCGGAGAGCGCCTCTATACTCTTGAGCTCCTCGACGCCTTTCATCGCCTCCTTCGAGGACGCAAGCTCCTGGGTGACGTAGTCGAGCGCCTCCCGCCCCCTGAAGTTCGTGAACTCGAGCACCTCCGCCACCTTCTCACCTGGCAGGCCCATCGCTGCCAGCTCTTGAGCGACCCCCTCCTCGCCGACCTTGTCTAACCTGTCCAGCGACCGGAAGACCTTCGCCTTGCCATCCGCTTCCATCCCAAGCCCCTCGACCATGCCGTCGAGTATCTTCCTGTCGTTGACCCTGACCTCGAAGTCGCCCAGCCCGAGCGCCCTTAGCGCATCCACAGCTGTCGAGACGCACTCCATGTCTGCCTCTATCCTTGGCGCGCCGACTATGTCTATGTCGGCCTGGACGAACTCCCTGAACCTCCCGCTCTGGGGCTCCTCGTAGCGCCAGACCTTGGCGATGTTGAACCTCTTAAAAGGCTTGGTCAGGTCGGGCGCGTTTGCGACGACCCTTGCCAATGGCACCGTAAGGTCGAACCTGAGGCCAAGCCACCTCTCTCCCTTGTCCTGGAACCTGTAGATCTGCCTCTCCACCTCGTCCCCGCCCTTAGCCGCAAGGACCTCCCACAGCTCAATCGCTGGGGTGTCCATCTCCTCGAAGCCGTGCATCTCAAATGCGTTCCTGATCGTGTCTATGATGACCCTCCTGACCCTCATCTCATCCGGGAGGAAGTCTCTGGTGCCTCTTGGCCTTCCGAACTTAGTTGTCATCGCCTTCCCTCTTGGAGTAAGGTTCACCTGCAGCCTCTATAAAAGCATCTCCCGGAGTCGCGCTGGAGGCATCCGTTAGGATTAAAAGGAAGCTTCGGTTCGAGGTTATTCGGTCGTGGGCCCATAGCTCAGTACGGTAGAGCAGCGGGCTTTTAAGAGGAATCGGAGATACCCGTTGGCCGCGGGTTCAAATCCCGTTGGGCCCGCCACCAAACATTTTCGGTTCCTCTAGCATACCCATGGCATCATGCTCTATATGAATTGATTATTTACAGCATCATAGAAGAAAAAGCTGAAACGTTTTTTATTTAACAAACAACTCATTAGAATAATCAGCACTACTTTACTTAATATGACGCTTATTTTTTATAGTTTTACTTACAAGAATATTATGCACTGATTTGTCAGACTGATTAACATGGTTCTTTGCATCTTCTATGTTAGAATAGAGACGGCGCTTAAATTATCTCATATGGGTACGAGATATTATTCAACTCTACATGTCTAAGATGGTACCATCTCCTTTCTTTAAATTAGGCTGCCCCCCGCTCTTGGAATTGATACGCGATAGAACTCCGCTGAATTACAAAAACCAATTGCCTGGCAAAGAAATCAACAGTCGTCTCATCAGCTTTGCATTATTGCTTGAGAGACGGTGTTAAAGTCATCATCCCCATCTTTTAGGAATTTTTCAAATGTGACGTAATACCGTGCATCCATCCCCCAAAGCCTGTTATTTTTGCATATTTTCCAATTTTCTTCAGATGTAGAAATACACCAGTACCTCATAATCCAAATTTATTATAATAACAAATATTTAAAATGATTATATAACATCATTGTTTATAAAAATTCGCATAATACCTGCCGCATTGGATGCAGATGAATATGCAAATCTTATCTTTTCTGGCAGAGCTATGATGAGAGAACCTTAGCTGTATCTGCGACCGAAGCCCGCATCAAACACAAAACTGCTGGTATACTGTAAAGACTCCCGTCTAATAATGCCCCCTTTGCGCATTCCCCTCCATCTTATTCTCTGCCCCGCTCTTCGCATCTGCCTTCCTGTCCGCAAATATCCTCTTGGCTCCGCCAACTGCAACCATGATTCCGGTCTCCCCCTCCCTCATCCCCCTCGGAAAGGCGTCCGAGAGCGCCTCGAAGAACCGGTTCCCTGTGACGTCGTAGAACGTTCCACAGCCGGGCGACCTCGAGTCGAGCCTGACGGGCCTTATCTCGTCGTCCCTGATGATCCTGATTCTGCCCATATCCCTCTTGAGGATGCGCCTGCTCCTCCCGTCCTCAAGCCCCTCCACGACCGCCATGCCCCTGTCGAAGCCGGATATCCTGAACGCCTTCCCCTCATACTCTATGAGCGTGCCGGTCCTAGCGGCAGGCAGCCTCGCCGAGATCGTGTTCCTGTAAGCCCGGCCGCCGGTGTCCTTGCTGACGCCGATGAGCTTCGGGCTCTCACAGACCGTCGCGCCGAAGAACTCGGAGAGCCACCTCGAGAAGATCCGGGCGGAGTTGAGCGAGACGAACTTGATGTCGTAACCCCCTCCCACCTCCTTTATCTCAGTGACCTCCTGCCTTCCCCTCCCGGCGGTCTTCCTGTCGACCTCCCTGAACGCCGCCTCGATCGCCCCCTCGTCCTGGGCGTCGACCTCCCTGCCCTCGCCCCTTACCTGGACCGTCGCCTCGTAGGCGCCCCTCGTCGCGCCGTCGCAGTCGCCGCACTCCATGTAAGCGACCCTAGCCAACGATGTGACCTCCTTGGTCGTTCCGCACACCGCCTCCTTCAGGCCAACCTTAAGGGAGAGCAGCTTCGGGAGCCCCTCGTCGTCCTCGCCGACCACCTCTGCCCGGACGTAGCTGATCGCAACCCCCTCTGGCAGCTCGACAACCCTCCCAACCTCGGTCATCGCGGCATCCTCCATGTCCTCGCGGAGGGGTCTCGGCCTCATCCTGAACCACCTCTTGCCCTGCATGTGCGAGTGGCAGACCCTGCAGTAGAAGAGCCTGACCTCCGGCGGGATCTCGACATCCGCCGCCTCCCAGAAGCACTTGCTGCAGACGCCGTGGATGTAGCACCCCTCCTCGGAACCGCACCTAGCGCAGAAGCGACCCACGATCCCCACCACGCATCACAGGTAGACAAACTGGGCGTGGGGCACGCCGCCTATCATTATGACGCCCTCCTCGTGAACTATGCCTGCGTCTGTGCCGCACCTGACCGCGTTGACTCCGACGATATTCGCAATGGTTGCGGTCCTTAGCACGTCTGTAGCCGCCTCCGGAGTCATGAGCTCGCCCCCGTAGAACTCCCTAGAGACGTCCAGCGCGAGCCTCCCCTCCTTCAGCTTCTTCCCGATCAGTTCGCAGTCGCATGCGGCGACCATCAGCTCGCCCTTCCTAACGTTCCAGACCTTTACAAATATGCACTTATCAGCCAACGCACGCACCCTTTTAACCCCCCTGCACCGGAGACGGCGCGGGAGCCGCCGCTAACACCCTGCTGCCCCATCAGACGAGCGTCTTGGCGGGGTTCTTGGCGCCGCAGACCTCGCAGACTATGAACGTCATCCTGTCCTCGCGCAGGAGCTTGGTGTCCGGCTTGTTGCACGAGGTGCACAGGACGTAAGCCTTCATGTACCTCACCACGAGCTCGTCGAGCGCCTCCTTAGTGAACCTCCCGTGGAGCGATGCCCTCGAGTCCTCAAGCACCCCCGATGTCGCGAGCTCCCTCACCATGAACTTCAGCAGATGATTGGGGTCCCTGTTCAGCTTTGCAGCGACGTCCTTAAAGTTGTAGATTACCGTCTTGGCGCCTATGACGTTGGTCTCGGTCTGCGGCGTCTCATACTTGGACGACTTTATCGCCTTCTCAGGTATCTTCGACATGCCCCTGTTGAGCAGGGTCTCGTAGTCCATCTGCATACGCATCCCAATGGAAATGGAGCAGAACCACCCTAATAAAGGGAACGCCGTCCAAGAATGGGGGGCAGCCGCCTGATGGCTATGAAAGACAAAAATAAGGCATCCCCTCATAATAATAACAAATTTTGAAGGGATGCTCGATGGAACCAATCGTAGTCACATCCGCCCTGCCTTACAGCAACGACAGGCTTCACCTGGGGCACCTCAGGTCGACATATCTGCCGCCCGATGTATTCGTGCGATACCTCCGCCGCGCCGGGCGAGACGTAATCTTCATCTGCGCCACCGACGAGCACGGGACTCCGATAGCCCTGAGGGCCGAGAAGGAGGGGGTAAACCCTAAGGCCATCACCGATAGGTACCACCCCATGATAAAGGACGACCTCGCGCGTATGGGCTGCAGCTTTGACTTCTTCTCGAGGACGACCACACCAACCCACTATGAGCTGACGCAGGAGATCTTCAGGAAGCTGCTCTCGAACGGGTTCATATATGAGCAGACGCTCGAGCAGCTCCGCTGCCCAAAGTGCGACAAGTTCCTCCCGGACAGGTACGTCGAGGGGGTCTGCCCTTACTGCGGATACGATGGGGCGAGGGGCGACTCCTGCGACTCCTGCGGGCGCTACCTGCGCCCGGTCGACCTCAAGGAGCCTAGGTGTGCGATCTGCGGCACCATGCCTGTTCCGACGCCCACGAAGCACTGGTTCTTCAAGCTGACCGCCTTCCAGGAGAGGCTCAAGTCCTGGCTCGAGTCCAACGAGCAGACGCCAGACAACGTCAAGAACTACGCACTCGGCTGGGTTAACGAGGGCCTCAAGGACTGGTGCATCACCCGAGACATGGCGTGGGGGGTGCCGGTCCCGGTCGATGGGACAGAGAATAAGGTCATATACGTCTGGTTCGACGCTCCCATCGGCTACATCTCCTCTACAAAGGAATACTTCCAGTCGAAGGGGGAGCCGGACGGCTGGAAGAGGTACTGGCAGGGGGGCAACAAGATATTCCACTTCATAGGGAAGGACATCATCTACCACCACGCTATATTCTGGCCAGCAATGCTCATGGGGACCGGTGAGTACGACATCCCGACAGCCGTCGTGGCTAGCGAGTACCTTACGCTCGAGGGCAAGAAGATGTCCAAGAGCCGCGGCTGGTACATCAGCATAGACGGTTACCTTAAGAGCTTCGAGCCGGACCCGATGCGGTACTACCTTATGTCGGTAGCGCCCTTGGAGCGGGACGCCGACTTCTCGGTGGACGAGTTCATCAAGCGCTACAACAACGAGCTCGCCGACGTGCTGGGCAACTTCGTGCACCGCACGCTCACGTTCCTTGAGCGGTTCTTCGGCTCCACAGTCCCAGATGCGACGCTATCCGAGCAGGACAGGCGGATGCTCTCGGCTGTCGCTACGGCGCAGACCGAGGTGGCTTCCATGATCGAGTCCCTCAAGTTCAGGGAGGGGCTGGTCGCCATAATGGCGCTCGCGCGCGAGGGCAACAAGTACCTCAACGACTCCGCCCCGTGGGCTACAATGAAGACCGACCCTCAGAGGGCCGCAGCGGCGCTATACGCCTCTGTACAGGTCGTGAAGGCCCTCGGCTCAATGCTATCGCCTTACATGCCCTTCACCGCCGAGAAGATCTGCCAGATGCTTGGGCTGTCGCAGCCCGTGCACGCCATGCCGTGGTCCGCAGCCTCGGAGCCGCTGCCTGCAGGGAGCAGGATCGGGAAGCCCGTGCCGCTCTTTAGGAAGATCCTGCCGGCAGACGTGCCGAAGGTGAAAGCCGACCTGATCCCATTCAAAGAGATCGGCGCTAAAATAAAGATGGACGACTTCAAGAAGGCAAAGATCGCCGTGGGCGAGGTCGTCAAGGCCGAGAAGATAAAGGGTGCCCGCGACCTGCTGCACCTCGAGGTGGACCTCGGTGAGTACGGGGTGAAGTCCTGCGTAGCCGGGGTGGCGAAGTACTACGCACCCGAGGAGCTACTGAGGAAGCGGATAGCCGTCCTTGCAAACATCGAGCCCTCCGTGCTCTTCGGGGTCAAGTCCGAGGTTATGATCCTTGCAGCGGAGGGAGAGGATAACGTCTCGGTGCTGGTGCCCGACCGGGTCGTCCAGCCTGGCTCGGGGGTGCGCTGACGTCACTCCATGAACCCCGGTCGCCAAATACAGCACGGCACAGGGAAAGGATATGATATGAAAGGATAGTGTAGGATAGGGTGGCGAAACCGAATTGAGGCTGCGCGTCGACCTCCACGTCCACTCCGCCGCATCCGAGGACGGCTGCTCCACCATTGGCGACATAATCGCCGCGGCCCGGATGAAGGGGCTCGACGGTGTTGCGATAACAGACCATGACGTTCGGCTCAGTGCACAGTCTGCCAAGGCGTTCTCAAGCGCCTCCTTCGTGGTCATCCCTGGGGTCGAGGTCAGCACCGACGCAGGTCACCTCCTCGTGATCCTCCCCCGGCGTGACTTCCGCAAGGGGATTCCGCTCATGGAGGCCGTGGACCAGTCTCTATCCGACGGCTCAGCCGTTGCGATCCCCCACCCCACTGACCCGCTCAGCCACGGCGTGGGGGAGCCCGCCTCCGAGTCCGCCTCCCGCCATGGCGCAATCGCCCTCGAGACCATGAACGCCTCCACGCTAACCCGCTACAACCGGAGCGCCGCCCGCCTAGCCCTCCGCCTTTCGCTGCCACAGATAGGCGGTAGCGACGCCCACCTTGCGAAGGCAGTTGGCGACGCATGGACCGACATTGACATCGATATCGAAGGCGGACCGGGCGTCCCGCCCCCAGAGTCGATTGCCAACGCCATAATCGGGGGATGGGTATCGCCATCAGGCAGGCGCACCTCCAAGGCGACCTATCTCGAAACGGTCCTCAGGCGGACCATGAGGAAAGGAAGCGAGCGCCAGTGTCAATCTCCATGAAGGCATATGTTAAGACATTCGGCTGCGAGCAAAACAGAGCCGATACCGAGTCCATGCTGACGCTCCTCTCAGCCTCCGGCATCTCGTTGGCGCCGTCCGAGGAGTCCGCCGACGTCGTCATCGTAAACTCATGCACCGTCCGGGGGGAGACCGAGCGGAAGGTTCTGAGGTATGCCTCGTCTGTGCCATGCCGGCGCGTCATAATAACCGGCTGTATGGCGGCAGTCCAGCCTGCCCTGATACGCGCGAAGGTCCCATCTGCATCTATAGTCTCACCAAACAACGCCGCCTCCATTCCGTCGATAATCCGCGAGGGCAGTCGGGCGGTCGAGCTGAGCCGGGACCGAGACGGGCTACCCCCAGCACCGTTCTCCCGCGGACTAACCTACACCATCCCGATCTCCCGTGGCTGCACCGGCTCATGCTCTTACTGCATAGTCAGGCTTGCAAGGGGACCGCTCAAGAGCTCCCCCCCAGCATTCGTCGCCGCGCTGGCCGAAGAGGCAGTCAGGGCAGGTGCCTACGAGATACGACTGGCAGCCCAGGACACCGGCGTCTATGGCGCAGACATCGGGTCCAGTCTGCCAGAACTCCTTAGGGCAGTCACGTCTATTGATGGCGCGTTCAGGGTGAGGGTCGGCATGCTCAACCCCCCTCCCGCCTCCAACCCCGCGCAGCTGTGCGCCCTGGTCGACGCCTACTTGTCGGAGAAGGTCTACAGGTTCGTGCATATGCCATTGCAGAGCGGAAGTGGCACAATCCTTGAGGCGATGGGTCGAAGGTACTCCCCCGAGGACTTCTTGGGGGCGGTCTCGTTATTCCGGGGGCGCTTACCGGACATCACCATCGCGACGGACATCATTGTAGGTTACCCGGGGGAGTCTCAGGACGACTTCGGGATGACCGTCGCCGCCGTTCTGAAGTCCCGCCCCGACAAGATCCACATCGCCCGGTTCTCACCACGCCCACACACCGCGGCTGCTTCCCTACCGCAGGTCCATGAGCTCGTGAAGAAGCGCCGGAGCAGGGAGCTCGCCTCGGTCAAGAGGGAGGTGCAGCTATCGAACAACGAGCGGTGGCTGGGTCGCTCGGTCGAGGTATTCATCTTCGGTGCCTCCGGGGGGCGCGCAATGGCGGCGCGTATGGACAACTACAAGCCAGTCCTGGTAACCCCATGCTCGCGAGAACTCTTCGGCAAGCGGATAGCGGTGGATGTGGACTCCTGTACTCCGTTCAGCCTCAGGGCGTCCGTCACCCGCCGCTGACCGGGGGCAGCAGCGCGACCCTCGGGCCGGCATTCTGCGCAAACCCTTCTGGCGGGACCACGCTCTGCCCGACAAGGACCTTGTACTTGTGGTTGAACTTGCCATTTGGCTTGAGCGACTGCGCAAGCGCGGGAAACTTGGCGATCGTGGCATCAATGACGTCGCCCACTGTAGGCGGTCTGCCGAAGTCGAGTAAGACCGACCCTGCGCCAGCAACCTCCCTGAGGTCTGCGAAGAGTCTGACCTCTACCTTGAGCCTCATATTTTCAGGCAACGCAGTCCGCCCTTCAATTATGCTAAACGTTGACAGACTTGTTGATCTGGTCCTCCATCATGTGCCCCTTACAGTCGACCCTCACCTTCTTGACGCCGCCGACCTTCTGCACAGCCTCCTTTATCTCCTGCGCAAGGTAGAACGCTATCGGGCACATCGGGCTTGAAGGTATGAACTCGACGGTGACGTTGCCGTCCGCCTCCTCGACCTTGCTTATGAGCTGCATGTCCACCAAGCTCATCCCTGTCTCGGGGTCCATGACCGTCTTAAGCGCTTCTATAACCTTCTCCTCGATCTCCTTGCCCATATGAAATCCCACTATAGATTATTCTCCTCTACCGTTTATAAATAGCATCTGTAGGGGGCTGCCACATTCGGGCGGCTGAGGGCAGCATCGCATTGGTGTTGCTCCTCAATGAACAAGCCGATCCCCTATCAATGGCATACTAGGTCGGCTCACCCTTATGCGGCGAGACCCCGATGACCGGGTGGCACAGGCACGCCGCCGGCAGCGGGTTTGCTTACCATCGCGGACAAATTATTCTATAATCTGTCTATATAACTAATTTTTTATATAAATATATTGTATGATGTATCTTAGATAAACCTTTTATATAAATTGAACGAGTTGGTATTCAACTTAATTATACTGCAACACACTTGTGGTTGGTGCCCTGATAGTTGGCTGAAAACTCGTCGGAGAATGTCGGGCGCCCAAGGGACTTCGCGATATACCTTGGCGCGGTGGCCGTTACCGGTATCGTGCTATGGTTTGCTCTCGACAGCTTCCTTCAGGTTATGGCTGGGACCATATTCATAGCGACGGTCATCGGGACCCTCATGTTCTGGCGGTTCAGGCTGGCGATTGCATTCATCGGGATAACCTGCCTCCTCGCAACCCAGACGCTTGACATCGCTCACATGATCGAGTTCATGAGCATCGACGTGATCATCTTCCTTGTAGCGATGATGATCCTTGTCGACATCGCGAAGGACAGCGGCTTCTTCACATGGCTTCTTGGCAAGCTCCTCAGGCTAACGAATTATGACCCTAAGAAGGTGCTGATATCCATGATGGTGGTCTCCACCCTCATGGCCGCGATGGTCGACGAGGTCACCTCGATCCTATTCATCACCGCGATCGTCTTTGAGTACTGCAGGCACTTCGAGCTGGACCCCCTGCCCTACACCCTCTCTTGCGTGCTCGCCACGAACGTCGGCAGCTCGGCAACGATGCTAGGAAATCCCGTGGGCATACTGATCGGGCTCAGGGGCAACCTGACCTTCGAGGACTTCTTGGTCTGGTCTATGCCGGTCGCTATGATGTCGCTCGTGCTCCTGATATTCGTATGCACCTTCTGGTACCGGAAGCCACTCCGGGAGGCGAAGTATAAGGTCGGCGCTCATATGCGGGGGGGCGACAACGCACTCTTCGAAGAGATAAGCAATGACAAGATGCGCGAGGTCAAGCTCAGCGGCATCCTGCTCTTCGCCACGATCATAGCTGTCGCCCTCCACTACCGCATAGAGCTCCTCCTCGGCGCCGAGAAGTTCACATACCTGCTCGTTGCGGCATTCGCCGGGGCAGGGATAGGTCTACTCTGGAAGCGCAGCAAGGCGCAGCACATAGTGGAGCGGGGGGTCGACTGGTGGACCCTCCTCTTCTTCACGTTCCTCTTCGCCAAGGCAGGCGCACTCAAGTACACCGGTCTGACCGACATCCTCGCTGGCGGGATAGCGTCGATGGCTACATCACAGCTGCAGATAACGACCTTCATGCTATGGTTCAGTGGCATCATGTCCGCCCTCCTTGACAACGTGGTGCTCATCGCTGCTCTGATCCCCGTTGTGCAGAGCCTAGCCACGATCGGCTTCAACGCTGCGCCGCTTTGGTGGGCCCTCCTCTTCGGCGGCGTCTACGGTGGCAACATCACGATGATTGGTAGCACCGCCAACATTGTGGCGCTTGGCATGCTTGAGAAGCAGTTCAACTATCACATGCGCTTCTTCAAGTGGCTCGGCATAGGCATAGCCGGCGGGGTGATACCCATGCTGGTGGGGCAGGTCTGGCTGATGGTATTCTTCCACTGATGGGCGGATTGGCATCCGGTCAGCCAATGCCCAACATGCCACCGCTGCGGAGCACCGTCGCCAAGCCGCGCGTCACTTGGAGCTCACGTTGTGCTCGACTATGTCGTTGATGTACCTCTCTATCCAGCTGTGGCTGACCAAATCGCTGCCGCCGGTGGCAACGTTCACGAGTGACCTGAAGAAGAACTTCTGGTCGAGCCTCCCCACCGGCACGTTCTTGCTGTCAACGACTATGAGCCGCCAGACCTTCTTGTCCCTCATGTGCTTAAGAGCATACTCAAGGGACATATTCTGGTTCACCGTCACGGGGTCTCGTGTCGCCACATCCTTGAGGCGGGTCTTCTTAGGGTCCAAATTTGCGCCTATAACCCTGAAGACGAGGTCGCTCTCGGTGACGACTCCAATCTTCCCATCCTCAAGCTTAACTATAACGAACCCGATGTCGCATTCCATCATCTTATCAACGGCATCTGAAACCGTTTCGTTGCCGTCCAATATCTCTCCCCTATCCTGCATCGTGTACCTTACTGGTCTAGTGAAGAAGTTGTGGACGGTAGTCGTGATTTCAGCTCACCCAAATCCCACATATAATCCTAATGCCCGAACGCCCGCTGCGAAAGACAGGGCCAGCGCCGCCCCGCATAGAAATCGGCGTATATCGCATCCAGCAAGCTGCACGCCTGTCCAATACCGCGAATTCCGCACCCCCGTCCATCGATGAACCGCCGTCCGGGGCCGTCAGGTGCTCCTTTGAGGCGTATCGGGAACACGCATCTTAATATTGGGGGTTGCAGGATATGTAATTTTATCTTAAGGTGGTAAGTATTGCATCATAGGACTTTAGCGGCCTTAGTAATGCTCTCGCTGATCTTCACTTCATTCACGCCGTCCGTAAGCTCAACTGATGCCGCCGTGCAGAGGTATGTGTATCTGGAGCCGGGATATCAGATCTATATCGACGACTACAGCCTACCTGCTCCTGCAGGCAACTTTACCATCAGCTTCAATCTTGGGTCTCTCTACTACCTATACTCCGTGAGGGCATTCGGTCCTGAAAACCAGGCCCTCGGCATATCCGGCAACTGGACGCAAGAATCAAGCACCTTCAAGGTCACGGTCCAGGCTGGAGAGCTAACGAACTTCAAGGTCATAACGACGCTCATCGGGACAACGACGTACTCATCTAACTACACGACCCCCATCAACTTCTTCCCGTCCATAAACGCCTCGCTGAGCGCCACGACAACGGTCCGGCTGCCTGCCGGAGCCGAGCTGCTCGAATTCAACGAGACCGGCGTCTCCCAGTCCACCATCGATGGGGTGATCCTCCTCTCCGGGTCGATCCAGACGACGCCAGGCGCCCACTACTACAGCAACGTAACCTACAACGGCACATTTGACCTCTTGGCTATACAGTCGTTGGAGCGGACCATTGAGGTCCACGCCGCCGGCGAGCACGTCCGCGAGTCCTTCAAGCTCATAAATGTCGGGAACGTCAAGGCTACGAGCGTCACGTTGGGCATCCCTGAAGGCGCCACAAACCTGCGCGCCTACGACCTGATCGGCAACCTCCCCATGACTTTCGGCGACGACAACGTGACCATCGCCTTCCACGCCAGGATACTCACGGGCGAGTTCGCCGCCTTCACGCTCGAATACGACCTTCCTCAGTCCTCGATCTCCATGAGCGGAAACACAATCTCCGTCTCCGGAAGCCTCCTGCCTGAATGGTGCAACTTCCTCGTCCGGCAGCTCAACCTGACCGTCGTGATGCCAGAAGGCAGCTCGAACGCGGTGGTGCAGGGCGGGACGGTCAATACGAGCGGTGGCAAGACAATTGCATCATTCTCCAACGTGAGCCTAACGCCGTTCTTCAATGCAGATTACTCTCTATCCTTCTCCTACTCCCCGGTCGCTACAATGAGCTGGGGTGCCGCTATTGCGGTCATTATCGTGGTTGCCGTTGCTGCATATCTGGCATACCTCGCCTTCAGGCGTAGAAGGGTTGCCCATGACGAAGGCAATGCCCGCGCGCCCGCGCAGCAACCATCGCCCTCCCGGCAACCCCCTCCATCGCCCCGCGACCATTCAAAGGGCCAGAAAGCCAAGAAGTAAAAGGCAGCCGTCATGGCAACGTTATCTCCAACCTTCATTCGTACTCTTCCTCAAGTCGCCTTCGCTGGCGCCTCCACGCCACCTGCGCCGCCGCGCCATCCTTCTACAAAAGGTTGATAAAGTCCTGCATCCAAGTGTGTGCAACACATGAGCCGAGCTGATTACATGGTTTTCGGCCTTCACTTCGAGACGCTCGTGCACACTAATCCGACACAGGAACTATTGATAGCATTTCTGATGTTTGCGTACCTTCTGGCGGTCGTATTCGGTACAAAGTTCACATATGAGAGCATGATGAAGCACAACTTCGACAAGGGCGTGGCAGTGTACTACAACCGCAAGATCATCCACATCTTAGGCGCGGGGGTGATCACGCTCCTCTTCCCGATATGCTTCACCGCCCTCACAATCCCTGCGACATTGGTATTGCTCCTCGTTCTTATCATATACCTCCCCCACCGCACGAACCGGCTACTGTACTGGTTCCAGGTACCTGAAAATGCATACGAAGTAAACTTTGCGATCGCATGGGGCATAGTGATTGCCTTCTCTTGGTTCTTCCTAGGAGACCCGATATACGGGGTCATCCCCGCCCTCTTCATGGCTTTCGGAGACGCGGTCACGGGGCTCGTGAGGAACGCCGTCTTCAAGAGGCGGACCAAACACTGGATAGGCAACTTAGCCATGCTCTTTGTCTGCCTCCCGATAGGGTGGTTCTATGCCGGCACGGCTGGGCTCGTAGCAGCGGTCGTCGCCTCGATCGCAGAGCACTTCGAGTACAAGCCTATAGACGACAACATATTGATCACCTTAACCTCCTTTGTTACCCTGCTTATTCTGAGGGGGGCTCTGACCGTTCGCGCCGGCTAGAACAACAAAAAATAAAACTGACCCGCCCACACTCTTCTCTCAGCCCGGTGGTGTAGCGGCCAAGCATAGCGGGCTTTGGCCCCGCCGACAAGAGTTCGAATCTCTTCCGGGCTACCACCTCCTTCGTCTACGGTACTGCTATCATACAAAGCGCCTCTAGCGCCCTTTGAATGATGGCGCCAATGATGCCTCGGCGCGCGCCGTGGGGCGATGAGTCCGATCGATGTGGGGCCCTTGCAAATTTGCTCTTCTGAGCTATCTGCATAAATGCCATGGCCGACAGGCGCTGCTATGGCTCCAAAGCGTTGAATTCGGTCGAAGCGAACGTCGAGATCTGCTAAACTTTGCGATCGCCTTTCCTGCCCCGCATCCTAATCATTCTTGCATTGCGCCACTTTGTCTCGCCCATCAGTGAATTTATGACTAACCGCCCATCATTCATTTAAATTTAAATAAATGTATCCTTCCCATTATGCATGCTGGAGGCATATCAACGTCATACCTTGAGCGACCTTGGCTCAATCTTTACCCGCCGAACGTCAATATCGATATGGAGGTTGAACAGGTACCGCTCTTCTCACTAGTTGATGACTCCATTCTGCGCTATCCAGACCGCGCAGCGATGGTCTATCTTGGCACGACCATAACCTACAGGCAGCTTGGTGGCTACATCGACCGGACGGCCGAGGCGCTCTTTTCAATGGGCATCAAAAAGGGTTCCGTCGTCGCGATCTACCTCCCCAACTGCCCACAGTTCGCGATGGCGTTCTATGCGCTGCTGAAGATTGGGGCGATACCTACCGCCGTCAGCTTCCTATACACGCCCCGCGAGATGAGGCAGCAGCTCTCCGACTCCGGCGCCGAATGCGTCATAATGCTCGATCTGATGTACGAAAAGCAGATGCAGATGCTGAGCGAGCTGAAGATAGAAAAGGTCATACTCACGAGCCTTGTATGCTTCCTGTCTCCGGTGAAGCGGCTCTTTGGGCGGCTGGCTGGGAAGATCCCGAAGTTCACCCCGCCTGAAGGCACGAGCCCCCCATTCCTAGAGCAGCTCATCGCTCCCCTCTCCGGAAAGGTATACCCGAAGGCCGATGTGAAGCCGGGCGATGTCGCCTTGATATCCTACACTGCCGGCACAACCGGACTGCCAAAGGGCATTAAGCTGACCCACTACAATTTCGTCGCCGGCATGAGGCAGGTGCTGGAGTTCTCCAACGGCTACGACCTCGGCAAATCGAACTACCTGTTGTCTTACCTTCCGTTCTTCCACATCTATGCGCAGTCGATAATGCTCACCGCTGGGCTGGCAAAGGGGATGACCTTGGTCGTGATCCCGGTTCCCAAGTTCGATGAGATCTTGTCGATGATCGACAAGTACGCGGTGTCGATGTTCTTCGGCGTGCCCGCATCGTATAGCCTTATGCTGAAGCACCTCCATGGTGACAAGTACCGCCTCAGGTCGCTGAGGATCTGCTTCAGCGGCGCCGACAAGATGCCCCCTAACGTCATGAGGGAGTTCTCACAGCTTACCGGCGCCCCTATTGCTGAGGGCTACGGCCTCACGGAGACCTGCGGGGCTGCGCTGGCCCAGCTATGCAGAGGGCAGAAGGATGGATCCGTAGGCATACCTCTACCGATGACATACGCCGCGATACTCAATCCGGAGGCGGACGAGTTCGTCCCAGTTGGCAAGGTGGGCGAGATCGCTGTCTGCGGTCCACAGGTCACGACAGAGGTCTGGAGGAACCCAGAGCGGACAGCCAAGTACTTCGCGACCGTCGGGGGCAAGAGGTGGCTGAGGACCGGAGATATAGGGATGATGGACGACGAGGGTTGGTTCTATTTCGTTGAGCGCATAAAGGACATCATAAAGTACAAGGGCTTCCAGGTATTCCCCAAGGAGCTCGAGCGCATAATGTGCGCGCACCCTGCCATCAAGGAGGCGGCTGTCATTGGTGTATCCGCTAAGGAGGGATATCAGGTGATCAAAGCGTTCATAGTCTTGAAGGATGGCATGCTTGGCAAGGTCAGCAAGGAGCAGATAACCGACTTCTGCAGCCAGAACCTTGCCCCTTACAAGATTCCCAAGGAGATCGAGTTCATAGACGAGCTGCCAAGGAACCGGCTAGGCAAGGTGATGAGGGAGGACCTGCGCGAGCGCGAGAACCACGCCAACGGCAACCACACGAAGTAGTTGCCTTTACTTTATGTGCATGCTGCCAACCCTGCACTGGGGTATACATAGTGGACTACATGCCCTAAACGTTTATTGGCGCTTTGCATAAGTGCGTTATTACTGGGTAATTTCATAGCAAGCCAAATACTGATGGGCCCACTGAACGCAGGAGCGGCAAGTGATGTCCAGGTCAATACCTTATATCTGCGGCACATGGTTTGTAGGGGGATGTTCAGTGAGCCCGCCTCAAAGGTATTCGAGGGGGGGCTTGCGATAGCTGAGATGAAGCGCTATAAACTGATCGCAGAGAGGATGGACTATCTGGGCGGGAACCCTGCAACCAACATGCACGCATCAAGTTCGGCAAGACCGTAAAGGGGGGCGCTCCCGGACATGAAGGCGGAGGAAGAAGCAATTGCCATCTACAAGCAGACTGTAGGAGCCGCGATGGAAGAGAATGACTGTGCTACAGCGCTCCTCTTAGAGGAGATCTTGAAGGACGAGGAGGGTCGCCACTACAAGTTATCGACACCACTGGAAAATGATTAGTGAACCTAATAACTTTATATAAATAAAACAATTTATTATATTTTTTCCCCATGTTTTTATACAACTGTTTAAATCCATCAACATCATTGCGCCTCCATCAGCTACCATAACCCCCATTAACGCCACTTGTTGATGGTACATCCTTACCATAACTCTTTTTAATATCATGGACCATGATTATCATCAGAAGCTCTTGGAGTAGATTCGCGATGGCCAAGTGTCCGAAATGCGGCGTAGAAGTTGCTAAGCCAACCAAGACCTGGCGCTTAGCACCTAAGGGTAAGAAAGCAATCACGATTGGCCTGTACAAGTGTTCAGGCTGTGGTGCATTCTTCAGGGCAGCTCAAAAGTAAGCGGCGCCCCAGTTTCCCTTTTTTTGTCCTAATCTCTTATCCCAAGATCAGCGCCGCCCTGCCTCCCTTTTTGCCCATGATTTAGGCGCCGGGTATGGGCTAGATCCTTCAGAACCTCGCCGCTTTTGCCGCCTCGATGCAGCTGAGCCTGCGCCGGACCTGCTCGACCATCGCTGCGCTGATGACGGCTGATATAATGCATTCCTCGGTGCCGGCGCGCGCAAGAACCCTCCCCCACGGGTCTATTATGCAGCTGTGGCCGTAGTAATGTGCCCCAGGCCCATCGCTCAAGGCCTGGTTGGCGGCAACGACGTATACTTGATTCTCGATCGCCCGTGCCCTCAGAAGCGTCATCCAATGCGCCCTCCCAGTCTCCATCAGGAATGATGCGACATTGGTGATCACTTGTGCGCCCTCCATTGTTATCTTCCTGTATAACTCCGGGAACCGCAGGTCAAAGCAGGTGGTCATCCCGATCCTCAGCCCCGCGACCTCCGCAAGACCGATTCTGTCCCCAGGCGTGAAGATCTGCGCCTCGTTTATGCCCCCGTATGAGAAGAGGTGCGTCTTCCTATACTTCGCAACTATGCCATCCGGAGCTACTGCGAAGCACGTGTTGTATATCCTGCCGCCATCCCTCTCTGCCATGCTGCCAGCGATTATGCAGATCCCTCTCCTCTTGGCGGCATCAGATAGCATCGAGAGCGTCTCGCCCCCAATCCCCTCTGCCTGCTCCTCGTAGCCCTCCCACGCCGTCCGCGCAGGCAAAAAGTTGAAGAACTCCGGCAGCAGCACCATCTCCGCACCGGCATCCGCCGCCTCACCCATCATGCCCCGCGCCTTTGAGAGGTTCCTCTGCTTGTCTCCGCAGCTCGCCATCTGCACAACAGCGGCACGGACTGCCGCCTTGCCTCCAGACATCCTCCAGCACCCTGTGACGCTGCAGCATCTTCACTAAAAAAATTTGCCCTCTTGCTCAGACCCATTTAACAGTCAATGTGTGCGTGCTAAGGCTCCCTGAAGCATGTCTTTTCCTTCCGAAATTCGGAAATGCCTAGACCTAATAATGTTTATATATCAGGTCAAAGTTTTAGGACTGTCGATCTATCCGGAGGTGTAACTGGAATGCCATCGTGCGCTCTGTTTGAGATTTACAAGACTCCGTCTGGTAGCACATACTATATCTGCCACCGCCCGCCATTCGGCGAGGAAGGGACGATGCTGCCGAACGGGGAGATCCATTGCCAGAAATGCGATAAGAGGAAGTAAATAAGCAAGCAGATAAGCTAGCTAACGAGTAAGCAAGCGACCCTTTCCATTTAAAGTAAAATCTGGGCGCTGCTCTTCCCCTTCTCTCCATTATTTCCGAGGTCGTCTTTTTAAAGATGCATATGATTGCATATGACGGTTCAGCCTCATTCGAGGCTGAATGGCTTGCCGCCCTTCAAGACACCCTCCGGCAGGTGGGGCTTCCACTTCTCCAAGAACCCCCTGTCCTCCGTTGCGTCCCTGAGGTCGTCCGGCAGCATCCGCGGTATCGTCTCGATAATGGGGTACCACCTGCCGCATCTGCCGCAGAGCAGTACGCCCTCATCGATCTCATCTTTCTCTGTGAAGACGATGAGCTCGAGCGGGTGGCTCTTGCAAATCGGGCAAGCGAGGATATCCATGAGCCTTCTCTTCATAGCACACACCTGTTGAAATAGGCATTCAGTATGCCTATAAGCTTTCCAACGTCAACCGTTCAGAACGAAAAAACGGCATCGTGCGGCCACTGAGCGGTCGCACGATCCTTGCCGATCAGAGCTTCTTGAGGTACCTCTCAACCTCCCAGCTCGAGATCTGCATCTTGTAGGCGTCCCACTCCTTCATCTTGACCGAGAGGAAGTTTTGGTAAGCCGTCTCTCCAAGCGCCTCCCTCATGAACTCGCTCCTCTCTATCTCGTCGATCGCCTCCTTGAGGCCCTCTGGGAGCGAGACTATGCCCTTGGCCTTCCTCTCCTCGTAGCTCATCTTGTAGACGTTCAGCTCCATGGGCGGGCCCGGGTCCGTCTTCTTCTTGACGCCGTCAAGCGCCGCCGCCGCCAGGACCGCTATCTGCAGGTACGGGTTCCCGGACGGGTCAGGGCACCTTATCTCGAACCTCGCCGCGTTCTTCCTTCCGCCGAAGTTCGGCACCCTTATGAGCGGTGACCTGTTCTTCAGCGCCCATGCCACGTAGACCGGCGCCTCGTAACCTGGGACCAGCCTCTTGTACGAGTTGGGCCAAGACGCAAGGACGCCCCACATCTCCCTCCCGTGCGCCAGCTGCCCGCCGATGCTGTATCGGGCGATATCAGAGAGGTAGCCGGTCGCCGGGTCATCTGCGTAGAAGAGGTTCGCGGTGGCGTCGGCGTTCCAGAGGCTCTGGTGCACGTGCATGCCCGAGCCGTTGACGCCGAAGAAGGGCTTCGGCATAAACGTCGCCACGTAGCCGTTCTTGGCTGCCACGACCTTCGTCACTACCTTCATGGATACCGCGCGATCCGCCGTTGCGAGCCCCTCGTCATACTTGAAGTCCATCTCGTTCTGCCCCCGCGCCACCTCGTGGTGGGATATCTCGATCTCGATGCCGAAGTTCTCCGCGGCATCGGCTATCTCCCTCCTGAGGTCATCGGTCAGGTCGCTCGGATGGAAGTCGAAGTAGCCTCCCATGTCTATCGGCGTCGGCGCATCGCCGTTCTGCCCCTCCTTCACTATGAAGAACTCTAGCTCAGGGGCGCAGAAGTAGGTGAACCCCGCATCGCGGCACTTGCCCAACGCCCTCTCCAGGACGTACCTCGGGTCCCCCTCGAAGCGCTTGTTGTCTGGGGTGTATACGTCGCAGAGCAGCCTGCAAGACGACTTCTCCTTCGCCCTCCACGGGATTATCGCAAAAGTCGCCGGGTCCGGGTAGAGGACCATGTCCGACTCCTCTATGGCCCTGTAGCCAGTTATGGACGACCCGTCAAACGACTGGCCGTTCTCGAAGATCCCTTCTATGTTCTTCGAGTTGACCGCTATGCTCTTCACCATTCCGTTAATGTCCGTGAACTGAAGCCTGACGAACTTGATCTCCTCCTCCTCAAGCTTATTCACGACCTCCGTCACCTTCTGCTTCCATACTGCATCCTTGATGTTCCTCATTGTTTCACCACTTATCAAAACAATTTTTTACACATATTTTACATCATATATAAAACTATCTGGTAAAAAAATGAACAACATTCAAATATACTGCTAAAAAATAAAAATACTTGCTAAGGCGCCATGTGCATCAGCGCCTCAAAAAATAGGGATGGCGGTCGAGCATCACTTCTTGCTCGCCCACAGCCCGTGGACTGTGCAGTACTCCCTGGCCCTGTCGACCTTTGATGGCGCCTCGAACAGCGCCTCTGGCGCGATCCCGGGCTTGAGGAACCTCAGCATGACCGTCTCGCCCGCATCCGCCTCCACCCACTCGATGTAGTGCTTCTCCTCCATCGGGTGCGGCACACTGCCGACCTTCACGAGCACGCCCTTAGCGGACTTCTCCACTACTGGGACGTGCTTCTCCTTGCTTGCGTCAACGGTGTTCTCCTGCTGAAGCTTCATGGGCTGCCCGCAGCAGACCAGCGCCCCGGCACCCGCGTGCAGTACCATCACTATGTTCCCGCACACCTCACACTTGTATACCTGTAGCCTCTCGGTCATTGCAACCAACCCTCCATTTATGTTACATCAATCCCATTATTCGAGTTTGCGGTGGCAGAACCACCAGTCGTAGCACTCGTACTTCTTCGTCCTATCCTTCGCCTCGTCCTCGTTGGTTGGCGCCGGCACAATTACCCTGTCCCCTATGAGCTCGTTCTTAGGCCAGTTCGCCGGCAGCGATACGCCCTCCTTGTCAGATACCTGCAGCGCCTTGATGATTCTGAGGATCTCGTCTATGTTCCTGCCTACCGAGAGCGGGTAGTACAGTATCGTCCTTACGACGCCTTCCCCATCCAGTATGAAGACAGCCCTCACCGCCTGGGTCCCTTTAGCCTCCGGCTGCAGCATGCCGTACTTCGTCGCCACCTTCCCCGTGCTGTCCGCGATCACCGGGAATGGTATCTCCTTGCCGAGCTTCTCCTTGATCCACTCGGTCCACTTCATGTGCGCGTAGACCTGGTCCACCGATAGTCCGACAAGCTCCGTGCCAAGCGCCTTGAAGTCGCCCGCCCTGCTCGCGAAGGCGTAGAACTCCGTCGTGCACACCGGCGTGAAGTCTCCTGGGTGGCTGAAGAGGACTACCCACTTCCCCTTGTATCCATTTGGGAAGTCGATTACGCCCTTCGTCGTCTGCGCCGTGAACTCAGGCGCCCTGTCACCAATCAGCGGTAGCTTCATATTTTCTGACATTTTTATCCCCAAATATTATTGTAAAGGCTAAAATATAAACCTTAAATCAGCCGACAGCGGGGCGCCAACCTAAAATCCCTGCTCGCTAATAGTAAGCGTCGCGGCGGGCCGCCCAAAATCCGCCGCCTGGAGCTTAGCAAAGATGTCCGGCACGCCCCCATCATACGCGCTGGTCGCCGCCGACGAATTCAACCGTCGGATCTCGAACGGCTATGCCGTCGAGGTCTGCGGGTCACACGGCGCAGCGCTCGAGGTCGCTATCAGCGGCGACGCCGGTTCTATCAGCGGCCTCTACCATAGTATCGGCGACCTATTGTCACTCTTGGAGTCTAACTCGGGGTGCCCGCATGCCCTCTGGCTCCTCAGGCAACCGTCGACCGGTGATCCGCGCAGCCGCGCCGTTATCGCCCGAATCGGCTTCATCGACGAGATCGCCCGCGCAGCCGCCTCCGTCGGGGGGGTTGTGAAAGCCCGCCTGCGTGAGTTCGAGTCTGTGCGGGGCTCCGAGGACGCCACCTTCAGCGAGCTATGCTTCTGCATCCTCACCGCCAACTACACCGCCGAGGGGGGGATGCGGATACAGCGCGAGCTCTCACGGGACTTCATGACTGCCGGTCGGGAGGAGATCGCGGCCAAGCTGAAGAGGATGGGGCACAGGTTCCCCAACACGCGTGCGGCGTTCATCGCCGAGTCGCAGCCCCTCCGCTGGACGCTGTGCAGCACGCTCCAGGGGTTCGCAAGCGGCCCAGAGGCGAGGGAGTGGCTAGTTGAGAACGTCAAGGGGTTCGGCTACAAGGAGGCAAGCCACTTCCTCAGGAATGTCGGCTTCAGGGACGTCGCCATAATCGACCGCCACATAATATCCTACCTCGCCGGAAATGGGCTGGTCGACCAAGGTAAGGCCCTGACCAAGAGGCGATACTTGGAGATTGAGCTCCTCCTCTCTGCCATCGCCACGAAGCTTGGCATTGATCTTGCCGAGCTTGACCTATACATCTGGTACCTCAAGACCGGGAAGGTCCTGAAGTGAGGATGGATGGATGGAGGGAGGGGGGTGGCAGAGCCAGCGCTGGCTCTGCCGCCTCTTCAACGATGCCAGTCACTGGCATCACATAAAATTCCATGCTATATGGCATTATATGATGCCATGCAGCAGAGCAGAATAGTGCGGGGAGTGGGATTCGAACCCACGAAGGCCTTCGCCATAAGGTCCTGAGCCTTACGCCTTTGACCTGGCTTGGCAACCCCCGCCCGTTCCTACTAATTTAAAAATGCCTACATATATTCTTACAGCTATGGCTCTAGATCTTCTTCAAGGCATATGTGCCGCCGCACAAAAGGCCATCTCTGCACTGCCGCGTGAGACCGCCGCGCAGGTCCTAAGGAAGGGCGCCAGCGGCGACTACACGAAGATCATCGACTCCACTGCGGAGGCTGCAGCGGTCGCCTACCTCGAGGCCGCCGGCTTCCGCGGTCGGCTCGTCAGCGAGGAGCTTGGAGAGAGGCGCTTCGGCGCTGAGGACTACCCGATCGTGGTGCTGGACCCCGTAGACGGCACCACCAACGCCACTAGGGGCATAAGCTTCTACTCCATATCAGCCGCTATTGCCGACGGTCGGTTGCTGAGCGACGTCTACGCCGGCGCGGTACTGGAGCTCCCTGCAGGCAGGCTCTTCGCGGCAGAGCGCGGTAAAGGCGCCCTCCTCGACGGTCGCACGATAAGGGCAAACGGGGACGAACCCATTGCCTCGGCGCTGATAGGCGTCGACCTCAACGTCATGGGCAACCGGGCAAAGTTCATGGAGATGGCTCCACTCTGCATAACCGCCAAGCACGTGCGCAACATGGGCTCCGCCGCCATCGAGCTCTGCTACGTCGCCAGCGGTGCGCTCGCCCTCTACGCTGACAACCGGAGCAAGCTAAGGGTGACCGACATTGCCGCAGCCCTCCTTATACTGAGGGAGGCAGGCGGAGTCGCGCTCGACCTCTCGGGGAACGTTCTTGACTGCCCGCTTGACCTCAAGCAGAGGGTCTCGTTGGTGGCCGGCTCGAGAGGCACCTGCTCGGAGGCCCTCTCCATAATCGGGAGCAGTAGCAAGTGAGAAGCCATGGCGCCGGCGGGAGAGCCCTCTGCCATGCTACAAACTCCATCAACAGGACGAAATTGAACAGAAATGGAATGGGCTGATACGGAATTGAACCTGAACCTCGACCGTCGTAAATATGCTATAAATCAGAATTCGATCTTCAATCTTTAAATTCGGTCTTTGAATCCCCCAGCCCGCATCAATCCTTGATCTGCTCAAGGACGCTGATTGCCTGCCAGATGGCCGTCCTCGCGAAGAGCGGCATATTCGGGTCCTGGCTGCACTCCTCAAGGATGCTTATCGCGTTCGATGCCTTCACGGCGCTCGAGTAGGTCTTCCCCTGTAGAACCCTCATCGCATCTGTCGCCGCCCGCCTTATGTTCCTCGGCACCCCATTGTCCTCTGCAATCTTCTGCAGGACATTAAGCGCCTGCGCCATTTTATCATCGACCATGTGAGCCACCCTTGTACCAGCAAATAGCATATAATCCTACTTATATTATTTTTACTCGTGATCCAGAGATGGTCGACAAGGACGAGAACGTCAAGAAGATGGCAGACCTACTCAGGGGCGGATCCACTATGCTATCCCATTCATGCCCCGACTGCAAAATCCCGCTCTTCAAACTCACCGATGGCGACATAATCTGCCCTGGATGCGGCAGGAAGGTCGTATTCGCCAAGCCACACGAGGTGGAGGCGGTGAAGGCGCAGGAGGAGGAATCATCGGAGATTGAGGCTATAGTCGTTCAGAAGATCTCCCGGATCAAGCTGAAGATCGCCGAGAGCGACGACCCAAGCGAGCTTGCCAACCTCTCGAAGACGATGACCTCCCTATACGACCTGTTGAACCGGGTGCGTCGGGAGAAGAAGTAAGAATTAAGAAGTAAGAAGTAAGCACCATCTCCTTAGGGATGCCTGCCGTACTCGCCGGAGACCACTTCCCTTATCCTCTTTGCCTTCTTGGGACCTATCTTGTCTATCTGCTGCAGCTCCTCCTCGCTCGCAGTGAAGACCCCCTCCACCGTCTTGAACGCAGTTAGCAGGCGCTTAGCCAGCGTCGCCTCGACGTAGGGGAGGCTGGCAACGACGTACTCCCTCTCGCCATCCGGAGTCTGCGGCTTCCTCCTGTCCTTTATCGAGAGGTCGTTGGGGGGTCCCCTCTGAACCCTCTTCGCCACCGCCACGAGCATCTCTGCTGCGTCTCTTGTGTCTTTCCCGACAAGAGCCGGCACCCCGATGTCAAGCACGATGCTCAGCAGCGCACCCCTCATCGCCTCCTTCGATATCCCCCGCTCCACCCCCTCCTCATTCTCTAGCAGCAGCAGCGGGCGAGCATAAGCGTCCTTCATCGCCTTTGCCTGCTCGAAGAGCCTCCTGTCTATTATCGAGCTGATGAAGTCGTTGAGGGTCTTCCTCTCCACAGCCACTTCGTTCGAGACGATATAGTCGCCGACCTTGAGCGCCCTGAACTCAAGCTCAACGCCGAGCCTACGAAGCTCCTCGACGAAGGGCGTCCCGTTCTCCCTGTGGTCAGCAACGATGGATAGCGCCTCCTTGGATGAGCCCTTCTTGACGTAGCCCGCCAGCGTCGCCTGCCCTTCAGGCTTCGTTCTACAGGCCTTCACCTTGACCATAGCGTAACCTCCTTTGCGCTCGATAAAAATATAGCCCCTGTGCCCTGTTGGCATCATCCTGTGAAAAAATCAGGTCGATGCCAAAGCCGTGCAACGAGCAGGTTTTTGCCCTCATGATCATGGTCGGCAATGCAAATTAAAGAGATAGGGATATAATCGCTGCACCCCAAATTACAAAGCATGCCCGCTATCAAGCGCGGAATATTCATAGCCCTCGATGGGGTTGACGGCTCAGGGTCTTCTACGCAGGCGAAGATGCTGGTCGACCTTCTGAGGGAGAAGGGCTTCGACGCCGTCGCCACGAAGGAGCCGAACCCTGAGGGCAGGGTCGAGCCGGTCATAAGGGGCTATCTTGCGGAGACCGGTGGGCTGCCTGCGCTGGACGCTCTGCTCTTCGCGGCCGACCGAGTCGACCACTCATGCCGCCTTGTCGCGGGGTGGGTCGAGTCGAGGAAGATCGTCGTCTCCGACCGCTATCTCGAGTCCTCGGTAGCCTATCAGACGTCGCAGGGGCTCAGCGAGCGCTGGGTACTTTCCATTAACCGCTTTGCCCTGAAGCCCGACCTCACGATCATAATGGACATCGACCCGGAGGTCTCGCTCTCCAGAAAGGGCGGCCAGCGCGAGCGCTTCGAGAGCCTCCCCTTCCTCTTGAAGGCGAGGGCGCGCTTCCTTGAGCGGGCAAAAAAGATGGGCTACGAGGTCGTGGACGCCAGCAGACCAGTCGAGGAGGTGCACGCCGCGATCGTGAGGGCCGTCCTGCCCCTCCTGCTCTCGGTCACCGTCCTGCCCTCCAAGGGGTGACCCGCCGCTCGGGACCCTGAGGCGCGCTTACATCTCGGCTCGGAGCTAGTGCGTTATAGGCCAAATCCGCCAGCGTCAGTAGGAGATCCTGGCCGAGTCGGGGATGTTGCCGAGGACCTTCTTGGCCGCCTCCTCAACCTTGCCCCTCTGCTCTGCCTCTGTGTAAACCCTTACTATGTTGACGAAGCCCTTCAGCACCTGTATCGTCTTGGAGACCTTGGTCGCCTTCAGCAGCCTCCTCCCGCTGCCCTCCCCCTCAAGCACCGGGACCTCCATCGGGTCCAGGCTTAGCTTGTGGAGGTACGGTATCGACGGCAGCGAGGGCGTGTCTATGAATACGCTCCCCTGCGGCACCCCTGCCATAGACGCTACCTCCTCCTCAACCTGCCTCCTTATGCCCTCGAGCCCGAAGAGGCTGCTTACAGACTTGTCCTCGGCCTGGACCTCCCTCTCGTATGCGCACTTGAGCAGCCTGCGCCTCTCGAGGTCCCTGATCAGCTTGCTCGATTTGCTGCATGCCTTAAGCCTCGCCCAGACGCTGTAGTCGTCCAGCTCCATGTACTCCTCTGGCGTCCTGAAGTCGCATAGCCCGAGCTCCTCGTCAGCCGCCTCCATCGCCCTTACGAGCTGTATCTGCCCTGCCCTTGTGGTCTTGTGGTAGTATATGGCGCGGAACGACTCGACCCTTGCGATCAGGAACGCCTCGAGTGCCGGCAGCGATGAGCTGTCGACTGCAAGGGTATCGTCGAAGACATCCATAGTATATATCAGCCTGTAGATGTCGATCTTCCCATACTCGGCGCCGGTGTGGTGCGTGTCACGCACGAGGAAGTCCATCTTGTCGACGTCCACCGCGCTCGTTATGATCTGGTTCATATATGCCCTCTCCCCCGCTGCCCTCCCGACCGCGAGATCGGCGATCGCCACGGGGTCTATGCCGCAGCCGGAGATGACATCCCTCAGCTCCCCCTCCTTGACGATCCACGCCGTCAGGTCCTCGTGGGTCTTATTGAGCTTCTTGAGCAGGATCTGCTCGAAGGTGTGCGAGAACGGCCCATGCCCGACGTCGTGGCAGAGCCCAGCCAGCCTGAGCCTCTGAAGCTCCTCCTCGCCCATTTCGACAGGCAGCGACCTCCCGAGGACCCCCGCTAGGTGCATGACCCCTATGGAGTGCTCGAAGCGGGTGTGGTTGGCCCCGGGGTATACGTAATCCGCAAAGACTAGCTGCTTGATCCTCCTGAGCCTCTGCATTGGCAGCGTGTCCATTACCCTCTGCTCGTCCTCTGAGATGTGGACGTAGCCGTGGACCGGATCCTTGATCATCCCCCAGGGTGTTACCATGATCCTTCCCGATTAACCTCTGACCTTCATAAACTTATACCTGATGGTCACCGCGAACGGAAACGGTGCCGGATCTGCCATCCACCAAGACCCTGTCGCCTGCCCTGATCGCCACGAGCGGGTCCGCCTCCATCCTGTCCACGAGCGGCACCTCCGCCAGTATGCACCCCGCCGCTATGATCGCCTCGGTCTCCACGTTTATGATGGCTGCCGGCGCCTTCCCGTTCTTCTTGAGCTGGTATATCACATAGGACCCCACGGTGCTGCCCTTCCCCTTGGGGAATACGAGCACCCTGCCCGCCACGCTCTCCCCGAAGAGCTCG
>MAGU01000083.1 GCA_001717025.1 Candidatus Methanomethylicus oleisabuli
TATTCGTCGGCAGCGTCAGATGTGTATAAGAGACAGCGGCTACGGGCTATTTACCGGCGGTCTCGGTCTTCATTACGGTGCTGAGAAGATGGGTGCAAAGGTCATACCCGCTAGCACGGGCAACACGAAGAGGCAACTGAAGCTGATGAGGGACTTGGGGACGACCGTGCTTGCATGCACGCCTTCGTATGCGCTCTTCCTCTCCGAGGCTGCAAAGGAGGACGGTTTGAATCCAAAGAGGGACCTGAAGATCAGAGTCGGGGTCCTCGGCGCAGAGCCGTGGTCAGCTGCCACTAGGGGCCTCCTAGAGAAGGAGATGATAGAGTCGGCACATGACATTTACGGCATGTCAGAGCTGAATGGGCCTGGAGTGGCAATAGAGTGCCGAGAGAAGGAGGGGCTTCACGTCTGGGAGGACCACTACATTGTGGAGATCGTAGATCCGGCAACCGGCGAGGTGTTGGAACCTGGGGAGAAGGGTGAGATGACGGTAACGACGCTGAACAAGGAGGCGATGCCGCTACTCAGGTATAGGACGCGCGATATGACTGTCCTAAACGAAGAGGCTTGCGCTTGCGGTCTTGAGCATGCCCGTATAAACAAGATCATAGGCAGGACGGATGATATGCTCAAGATCAGGGGGATATGCGTATTCCCGAGCCAGATAGAGAGTGTGCTCTCAGCCTGCAAGGGGGTTACGCCGTTCTATCAACTCGTGGTCGACCGCGATGGCTCCATGGACAAGCTCCTAGTCAGGGTCGAGGTCTGCGAGGATTTTCGGAGCGACAAACTAACAGATGTCGTTGATCTTCAGAGGAAACTTGAGGAGGAGATACGGGACGTCCTGAATGTTAGAGCAGAAGTAGAGCTCACTGAGCCCAAGAAGATGCCCCGAAGCGAAGGAAAAGCTCAAAGGATTGTTGATTTGAGAAAGGTATAGGTGAACAGATCATGGTGCGGCAGCTTAGCGTATTTCTTGAGAACAGGCCTGGCAGGCTTGCCAATCTAGTTGAGTTGATGGCATCGAACGGTATCGGCTTTAAGGCGATGAGTATTGCAGAAGCGGGCAACTATGGCATTGTCAGGTGCGTAGTGGACAATGATGAGAAGGCAATAGCTGTGATGAGGGATGCCAATATGGCTGTGAACGTTACAGACATCCTAGTGATGGATTTTGCAAACATCAAAGCCGTTGTGAACGCATTCGAAGAGTCGGGCATAAACATAGATTATGCATACACGGCTGATGATGGGAAGATCGTAATAAAGGTCAACGACCTTCAAAGTGCCCTAAATGCTGTCAAAGGCGCTAAGCTAAAGGTGTATGCGAATATATAGCATCAGAATGCTTACACCGTCAAGTCTGTCAATCTTTCACATTCGTGTGCGTGCCCTTCGATGGGTCTACATACAATATGCACTGTCGGTCAAACCTTGCTAATAGGCTCTTTGAGATAAGGCCGGCCTCAGCCCATGCGCAATAGGCTATACCGCACGGAACTAGGCAGTCGGGATCTATCCTGTTCGATGAGGCAATCACATAAATTGGATTTTCACAGAACGTCTTTATCAGTTCCCTGAGTGATAGAGGGGGTATCTTTGGCGCATAGTCCCTGATTCTGCTGCAGGTGGAGTCGACGTTTATGTGGATCTTTCCATCTTCTGTGGTCGACGTGATTGTTGCCATGTGACTGCAAATGTGTGATTCCACTACAAAGGTTGTGGCCATTGGCGCAACACAGTCACGAGTTATTACCCTTATGATAATATTCTTTTTCTATAAGCGTAGGGATTGCAGTAGAATCTCCGTGCTTATCAAATAGCACAGACCATAAAGTTACATCGCCTTCAACATAAGCTATATTCTTTTTTTCAAGGGTTATTGTAGCGTTGAACCATTCGGCAATGTTTTTAAAGACCTTCGTCATGTAGGGAAAAAACAAAGGTGTTTCAAATGGCAAAATGTTCGAAGTGCGGAACAGAAGTCGCGAAGCCCAATAAGAGCTGGACGCTCGCGCCGAAGGGCAAGAAGCCGGTAACAGTAGGGCTCTACAAGTGCCCGAGCTGCGGTGCATTCTTCAGGGCATCAACAAAGTAAAATCGCGATACTGAGCAATCCTCCCTTTTTTATACTTTCCAACAGCCGTTTTGTGCCATGTCGCATCAACTGGAATCATTTTCTTATAGCCAAGCTTAGCGCAATGTTAGTTGCGAGTCATCTATAACTTCTTCTTCGCCCTGTTACAAGGTATGCAGTCTCGTTTGAGATGTAGCAGGCGTGGTCAGCCATCCGCTCTATGATCCTTGCGGACAGACCGTTCAGCAGTATGCAGTCGCCCTTTTCTGATGATGACTTCCTTTGTGTGGAGAGCACCATACGGTAGCGCTCATCTATCGAGTTGTCTCTCTTGATAACATCCGATGCCAATGAACGGTCCTTAGTGAAGTACGCCTGTAGGCTTAGGCTTACCATCGACCGTGCATCCTTGAGGAGCGCCGACACGTCCGAAACATCGCATCCGTTGACGTCAAACTCCTCAAGCACCTCGGTTATATTGTAAAGGTACCTGCATATCCTGGACAGATCGTATGCCACTTTTAGGGCGACCGTAACCGACCGCAGGTCGCTAGCAAATGGCTGGTACCTGATGAGGGAGCCTACACACAGATCGGTGACCTCTTCCTCCCTATGCTGTATTTCGACGGAGGCTTCGAAAGCGGCATCCTTCATGCCCTTACGCCCATTCTCCAACGCAACCTGAACGTTCTCCCCTAGGTCCTCTACGATCTTCAGCATCGACTTGATCTCTGAATTTATCTTAACGACGTATTCCACTTCATTTATCATTACCCAAACCTCCCCGTAATATACCGCTCTGTGAGCGGGCTCTTCGGTGACTCAAATATACTGCGCGTCTCATCGTACTCAATCAGCTCACCTAAGTAAAAGAACGCAGTCATATCAGAGATCCTAGCGGCTTGTTGAACGTTATGGGTTATTATTATTACCGTTGTTTCTGTCTTCAGCGCCTTCACCAGCTCTTCGATTTTTGCGGTGGACGCTGGATCAAGGGCCGAGGTCGGCTCGTCCATCAGAATTATTTCAGGGCGCATTGCGAGCGCCCGCGCTATACAGAGCCGCTGTTGTTGTCCGCCCGAGAGGCTAGCGCCCGACTTCTTCAAGTCGTTTTCGACTTCTTTCCATAGCCCAACCGCCTTTAGATTCTCTTTGGCCATCTCTTCGAGCTCCTTCTTGTCTGCGGCATCGATGAGCTTTAATCCAGCAACCACATTGTCAGCAATTGACATGTTTGGAAACGGGTTTGGTTTCTGGAACACCATGCCCACTTTCCTTCGCACATCCATAGAATCCATATCGTTATAGATATCCGCGCCATCAAGAAGGATGGTTCCAGCCACCTTATTTCCAGGCGTCAGTTCGTGCATCCTGTTTATGCATCGTATGAATGTAGATTTGCCACATCCCGACGGTCCTATTACGGCCGTTACCGTCTTTGGTTTAATCCTTAGGCTGATGCCCTTAAGGGCCTGCTTATCTCCGAACCATGCATCCAGCTTCAGTATGTCTAGTTTTACTGAGTCATTAGTCATATTTCAGACGCCCTCTTTATATTTAGGTCTAGTCGCAAATTTCACTACAACGTTGATGGCTACAACGAGTATTACTAGCAATAAGGACGCGCCCCATGCCTGCAGAACTCGATCAGGATAGCCACTCAGGGCAAAGTTATAGATCAGAACCTGCAACGTTGCCATTGGCTGATCGATTCCCGTAGGCCAATAGAAGCTGAACAGGGATGTGAAGAGAAGTGGCGCAGTCTCTCCGCTTATGCGTGCGAATGCAAGGAGAGACCCTGTAATGACGCCTCCACGTGCCACGCCCAAGACTATCTTCACCGTCCTTGCCCACTTAGGAATGCCGAGCGCTATGGCGGCTTCACGCATGTCGTCCGAGACAACGCGCATCGACTCCTCCGTCGCCTTTGCAACGATAGGGACCATCATCAGCCCCAGGGCGAATGATGCCGCCAGTGCGGTGTAGTGCTGCACCGTCGTCACAATAAGCGTGAAGGCGAATATTCCGAATATGATCGAGGGGACGCCTGAGAAGGACTCCACCGATGCCCTGATGACCGAACTGAACTTTCCGCTAGACGCATACTCCGATAGGTACATTCCAGTCAGCACCCCTATAGGGATGCCAAACAGGCTTGCCATGGTGTTGATTACAAGCGTGCCCAATATTGCGTTGGCGACGCCGCCGCCCGATTCTCCGTAAGGTGCAGGAGTATCGGTGAGGAATTCGAGATTGATCGCAGAGGCGCCGTTGGCAAAAACGCAGCCAATGATCCACAACAGCGGAATTATCGCTATGATGGTTATTGCAAGGGAAAGCCAAGCAATCAGCCGATCAGTATTCTTGCGCGAGATCATCCTCATTGGCGCCTAGCCCCCCTGTTCGTCTTTTTTATGACGTACCTGAAGAGTGCGTTGGTGACGAGCGTAATGACGAGGAGGATGAGCGAAAGCTCGATCAATGATCCCACATAGATTGCGGACGTTGCCTCGTAGAACTCGCTGGCTATCTTGCTAGTTATCGAGGTGGCCGGAGCGAATATCGATGGATTTGCAAATGGCCACATGTAGCTGTTTCCTATGATCATCGTTATTGCCATCGTTTCGCCGAGCGCCCGCCCCAGTCCCAGCATTACAGCGGCGAGAATGCCCAAGCGTGCAAAAGGGAGGCTCACGTGCTTGACAGTCTCCCACTTTGTGGCACCCAAAGAGATCATCCCTTCCTTAAGTGACACGGGCGTTCTCGATATGATTTCGATTGTCAGGGAGGCGATTATAGGTACAACCATCATCGCAAGGATAAGCGACGCCAACGATAGGCTAATGCCATAAGCCGGACCCCCGAAGATTGGGATAAACCCTATCGATGCAACGATGGGCTGCTGCACGTACGTCTTTATCAGCGGGGCGATCACCCAAAGGCCCCAGATGCCGAAGATCACGCTAGGGATAGCTGCAAGCAGATCTATGAAGAGCGTCAGAGAAAACTTCGCCTTCTCTGGGGCATACTCCGTGAAAAAGATTGCTATACCTAAAGCGATTGGAATGGCCAGGGCAACTGCCAGCAAGGAGGTAGCGATGGTCGTAAGTATTGCAGGCAGAGCGCCGTATATCCCTTTGCCTGGGTCCCAAGTGGTGCCTGTTAAAAAGCCGAAGCCGTTGCCTAAAATTGAAGGCATGGATCCGCTGATTAGCATTAAAAAAAGGGCAACGAAGAGCCCGACAACCAAGAGAGAGGCGGAGATCAGGATGCTTTTAAAGATGGCGTCCTGCCTGTTGTAATGGGCCGAGCTCTTTTTTGCCTTCATTTAGCTCACGTCAATATTGGCACGCCGTTGTATGTAATCTGGCGCAATATGCCCTCTCCAAGAGTGACGATATCACTCGGTAGCTTGGGATAGTATAATGCCTCTGTATAATTCTGTCCGTCGTGTATGGCCCACCAAATGAAGTTGACTATGGCAGTCGCTTTTGCCTGCGTCATATATGACAGGTCTTTGAATACCAAGAGGTATGTAAACGACGAGATGGGATATGCGCCTGAGCCTGGCATATTCACTATCGCCGACCTCACATCGCTAGAGAGCAGGCCCTTGCCTTGGCGCGCAGCCTCGCCTACAGAAGCGAGCGATGGCTCGATGAACTCCCCGTTCTGATTCCTAATGGCGGCCGTCGGAAGGTTGTTGTTCTTAGCGTAGAAGTATTCCACGTATCCGACAGAATAGGGGGTCTGTTGGATTAGGCTTGCAACACCGCTGTTTCCTGATCCGCCTAGCCCTACAGGCCAGTTCACCGTCTGCCCTGAACCAAGCTGCCATAGCGAAGACGCGTTGGATAAGTAGCTGGTGAAGACGAATGTTGTGCCGCTTGAATCCGAACGCCTTACAACGACGATGTCTGCATCGGGCATGTTAAGCGATGGGTTCAGAGAGGCTATTGCCGCATCGTCCCACTTTGTGATGTTTCCTTGGAAGATCTGCGCTATCACATCGGCGGTAAGCCTTATTGTAACGTTCAGGTTTGGTATGTTATAAGAGACGACTACGCCCCCTATGGTTTCAGGTACATGAAGCACCGTGTAATTTGCCAGCTGGGCATCGGTCAAAGGAGCGTCCGACCCCGCAAAATCGAACGTCTTCGCGAAGAGGTTATTCTGTCCGCCTCCACTACCAATCGGCTGGTAGGAGATTTGAATGTGCGGGTATAGCTTGTTGTACTCTGAGGTCCATTTTGTTATAACGGGCTGGGGGAATGATGCGCCACCCGCCGTTACCTGTACTGGCTGCTGAGGTTGTGATGCAAGCAGAATGTATCCACCAATCGCCAAGGCGACCACCAAGACGATTGCGCCTACTACCACTTTACTAACCATATTTATTCACGCAACCAAAGTTATCCGAACAAAAATATATGCTATTACTAAATACAATATATAATCAAAATATCAGTATATATAGTATATTTCTTTAAACTGGCAATCGCCGGTCCAATGAAGGCATAAATCAACAAGTCGGTAACGGATAGAAACGATGTGCGAATGCGTACGTCGATTAACCGCCGGCACAAATCGACGCGCATCAACAAAGCACAGCAGGGTATGCTTAAACAGGGAAAGTTCAGCGCTATTTAGCGCCTTTGTGATGCCACCTCCTGAGCCCTTAATGCATTTTTTGGTCTTCATAATGTAGAATCCGATCGGTTAGACTATGATTTAGCTTTAGCCCGTCGGTATAACATGGGCATAGAAGCTGCATATCGTATGCCACAATGTCGACACATGTGACCATATAATCCAATTAATGGAAGGGCGTGAGATGTGGCGCCATAAATAGCATTAAATGAAACAGTGATGAAGGGGCATTTGCAACATTTATAAGCAAGCACTACATTAGGCAACAAGCAGGATTGAAGGAACGTAGAGCTTCTTTTAATGCCTGGAAAAATGGATGAAATGAAGAAGGAGGGAAGTAAATGGGATTTTATAGAAGGAACGATAGCTTCAGCAGACCTGCCAGTTTTGGTCCAAAGCCAGTCGAAGTCGGCAAGGAATACGAAGTTGACATCAAGGAAATCAGCAGGCGCGGAGAAGGCATAGCCCGCGTAGAAGGCTTTGTCGTCTTCGTTCCGAACACAAAGGCTGGGGACCACGTAAAAATCAAGGTTACCAACGTTTCAAACAGATTTGCTAGCGGCGAAGTCATACAGTAGATAGATAATAGTTGCCTTATCGGGCAACGATATCTTATTTTTTTTTATGAAACAATATAAATGAAGCTTACAGAATTCATGCGGCAATTTCTAACAATACGCTCTCAAGAAATGTTATTAATCAGTCTGTTAATTCACCTGTAGTTGTTCAGGTGACAATGATGATTATGCTTCAGCTTGCTCTGGATTTCATAGATCTAGATGAGGCAATGGATGTTGCAAAGAAAGCTCAAAACTACGTTGACTTGATGGAAGCGGGGACTCCGCTGATCAAGTCTTGTGGTATACGTGCAGTGCGTGCACTTAAGGACGCATTCCCTAACAAGAAGATCGTTGCGGATATGAAGATAATGGATACAGGGGCACTCGAAGCAAGGCTCGCAGCAAATGCCGGAGCAGACATCGTTACGGTAATGGCCGCTGCGGACATCAATACCGTTGGTGAGGCGATCAATGAATGCAGACGCCTCGGTAAGCTAATATACGTTGACACCTTGGGCGTCAGTACAGATAAGATCAAGGAAATTGAGCGGTTGGCACCAGACTACATCTGTCCTCATGTTGGCATCGACCAGCAGAGAAAAGGCATAAAGCTGGAAGATTTGATCCGGCAGACCAACATCACAATACCCATGGCCGTCGGAGGCGGAATCAACCGTTTGACTGCGGCAAGGTTCGTCGAGGCGGGCGCCAAAATCATAATTGTTGGGAACAGCATAACGCGTGCCTCCGATGTCCAAGGCGAGGCGAAGCGCATAAAAGAGATAATAAATGCGGCGGAGAAGGGTTTACAAGACAACCCCAAACCGACGCCTTGATCTTTGTTTCAGATAGCCCTCGTCCCGACGTGAACTCCTGCCCAAATTCATAGCATAGGCATGGCGGAATACGTTCAACGTAATTCCTAGCGCATTGTGTTGAAATTGGGGCCACATGATGCGCTTCAACTGAACGGCGTCCTCAAAAAATTACTTATCGGGAAAAAGCGATAAATCTCCACAGGTAAGTCGTTACTCATGATTCCGGTTCAGGACATCGTACACCGAAGGACGTTTCCATACGTTAACGTTGCGCTTATTGTCGTGAATGTCGTAGCATTCTTCCTCAGTCTAACAAACTTTGAGTACATAATTTACACATATGGTTTTACTCCTGCTCAAGGGTCGGTAATCACCGTCTTAACATCGATGTTTCTTCACGGAGGGTTCGATCACATCATCGGTAATATGTGGTATCTGTGGATATTCGGAGACAACGTCGAGGATCGCTTTGGTCACACGGGTTACATTATGCTTTACCTCTTCTTTGGGGTCATAGCGGCTGCGACGCAGTATTTTATCGATCCGTCGTCTCAGGTACCAATGATAGGCGCATCAGGGGCGATCTCTGGCATCATGGGCGCATACGTGGTCCTCTTTCCTAGAGCAAAGGTCAATGTCATTGCAGGCTATTTCCTAACGACGCTACCCGCAATACTGATGATAGGTTTCTGGTTCCTCCTGCAGCTTCTCCTAGGGGTACAGAGCTTCACAGGCGGCGTGGGCAGCGGCGTTGCCTATGGGGCGCACATTGGCGGATTCTTGGCAGGGATGGCAGTAGCAATACTGTTTAGGATCGCAAAAAGACACGATGTCTACTGACACCGTAAGCAATTTGCTGAGTCTGACGCGAGGGGCGTTTGGCGCATGCCCCTCTTCAAGCCGGCCGACATTATCAGTGGCCTAATTATAAAGTGGCTTATCGCCCTGCACAATATTCGAGAGTGCATAAATCATTAGCAATAGGCTGCGCGGTGCGCATCAGCACAGGTCATCGGTATTTAATCGGGCATATGCAACAAGTGAAGTCTACATCCCACTGGCGGTTTAATATACAGCATCAAACAAAGAATCGCTCGAACCAACATGGATGAAATAGCAGCCTATATACAGGGATTCATTACACTATTCGTGATATTCGATCCAATAGGCAACATGCCAATATTCCATAGTTTTACGGCAACATTCGATGAGAAGAAGAAACGTTCCATAATAAATAATTCGATAATAACCGCGCTGATCATATTGATATTCTTCGCAGTAGGAGGGCTTTACCTGCTTTCCTTGTTTGGAATATCGATGAATGACTTCCGAATAGCCGGAGGCATACTTCTCTTCATAATGTCCATTGAAGGGCTCTTTGGAAAGGAGGAGGCGAGATGGATGAATCGCGAAGACATAGCCATAGTCCCGCTCGCCACTCCACTCATGGCTGGACCTGGTAGCATATACACGGCGATGTACCTCATGCAACAGGGACCCTTAATCGCATTCTTTGCGATATTGTCAAATGTTGCCATTCAGTGGTTATTGCTAAGGTACTCGAGCGTTGTGATGAGGATGCTCGGCAAGACGGGCTCAACGATAATCTCGAGGATAATGGCATTCATACTTTCAGGCATCGCGATAAGCATGATAAGGATAGGTCTGATGGGGGTGTATCTGGGCACCTGATGACTTTTTTTATAAACATCTCGAGAAGAAATTAAAATCCTTGGCAGAAGCAGAAGCAAGAAACGCTTTTTAGCAACATGGTATTTACTGAGAATCGATAGCGATGATGGAGGCAGGACGCTCACAAAGGTGAGAATATGGACGTAAATACGATTCTACTGATTATCGGCCTCATCCTCGCATTCATAATGGCAATGAACTTGGGAGGGAATGACGCCGCCAATCCCACGAGTGCCGCCGTTGGAGCGCGTGTTATGAGTGTACGCAGAGCCATCATGCTATTCAGCGTCTTTGCACTAATGGGCGCACTCCTTCAGGGATTCATGGTAATGAAGACCATTGGTGAGGGGATTGTTCCACAAATAGATGTGGCAGGCGCCCTTGCAATCGTCTTGGCAGCAAACATATGGATATTTTTCGCAACGATTAGGGGCATGGCGATATCAACGACCCACTCCATAATATGCGCAGTCATAGGCTATGGGATCGTCAAGTTTGGCATTGAAGGGATCAGTTTAGACGTTCTCATCATGATAGTGACTAGCTGGATAACGTCGCCGATATGTAGCCTGCTTCTTGCCATCGGAATGTACAAACTGATCAGAAGATATGCGATAAAATATGATGGCAAGCCGGCGATAGCCAAGTTCTTCAAAAGCTTGTTGATCGTGTCGCTCTGCATCTCCGCCTACGCATTTGGGGCAAATGATGTTGCTAACGCTACAGGAATCTACACAACCGTGGCGATTCAGCTCGGCAGGATGCCTGATTCGACCGCTATGTTCATTCTTGCTATCTTTGGAGTGGCGGGCATAATCGTAGGCGGCATGCTGTTCGGACCTAAGGTCATTGAGACGCTTGCGTTTAGAGTAACCCGGCTAGATTTGACGACCGGCTTAGCCGCCAGTCTGGCGAACGCCATCGTCGTGTATCTATTTACGACTTTACCCTACGCCATGTGGGGGTATGGATTGCCCATCTCTACCTCGTATGCAGCGGTCGGTTCAATTATCGGAGCAAGCTTTGCAAGGAGCAGAAAGTCGGTAAATAAAAGCGTCTCCCTTACGCTGGTATCCTACTGGATGATCACAGTGCCGGTCAATATATTGTTGGCAGGCGCAATATATTATCTGCTTGTGCTGCTAATTTGATGGGCGCGTAGCGGCGCCTAAAAACGCCTTAAGTTAGCCGTTTCCTCGCAGTATGGCTATCGCCCTGAGGACATCCACGGTGTCCTCCATCTTGTCGGATGAGGACTCGATATTCTCTACGCCCTCCTTTAGCATCAGCCAGTCGCTTACATGCTCTGCGTTGTCACCCCACTTCAGAATCTTGGCAAGAAGGTCGACACGCAGATCGTCTATCTCTTCCTCGATCCGCTCGGTCATTTCTGCCTTGTCGGCAACATCTCTGCTGCCATCTGCAACGGCTTCCACCGCCTTCATGAGCGCGACGTTCTCATCCACGAGTCTATTTACAATCGCCCTTAGTCCATCCTTTATCGACTCGGGTATTGTAGAAACATCGGTGTATGTTATCTTCCGCGTAGCCGACTTCAGGTGTGCAGCGATGTCGTCGGCTGTGAGCACGAGCCTGATGATCTCGTCTTGGTCCATCGGATGGAGCGAGGTAACCATTAGATCGTCGATGAGCTTCCTCTTGACTATATCTGCATCCCTCTCTCGCTGGACCACTTCCTTTGCGTAAAACTTCGTCTTGTCGATGTCCCCGTCAAGGTATGCGTCCATAAAGAGCTTGAATTGATTGGTTATACCGAATATGATCTCAAGGTGCTTTGCGCAGGCCGCGATAATGTCTCGCTCTGTCTTCCGGCCTAACCAAGTACCGATGTGACCTGAACCGAGCAACATGAACACCTCAATAGTATTTTGATAGGTCGGAATATAAGAGTTCCTCCAATTACTATCGCGAGCTAGGTTCGATGGAAAACGCTCCGCCCATATCGCGGCATAGTGCTTGCGTATGCCGCCAAGTTTTTTATATAGTGTCAACCGAAATAGAAGCGATGAGGCCGCGATGGATTTCCTTAAGAATTGGGAGCCAAAGAAGGAGAGGTCCAAGACAAAGGGGCCTCTAAAACCCCAGCTCGACGACGCGGTCAAGATTATAGGGATGCAGATGCAGCATCTTGACATCAAGAACGCGCGAATACAAGAGTATGACAAGGCACTGTTCGCAAAGGTCGTTGACTTTTACCATAAGAGGGATATGGCGCGCGCCAAGATCTACGCAAACGAGCTGACTGAGGTACGCAAGCTACTCAAGATGATAATGACCACACGGTTGGCGCTCGAGCAGATCAGCGTCAGACTTACGACAGTCAGGGAGTATGGTGACGTCGCCGCGAACCTCATACCTGCAATCAAGGCCGTAAACGAGATATCCGGCGGAATATCAGGCATTGTCCCGGAGGCGGATATGTCGATGACGCAGTTGGGAGAGATCCTTCAAGGGGTTATGGTTGATGCCACCCAAGGCGATGCCCTGACCGCGCCGCAGTTTGGCAGCGAGGACGGTTCTGAGATATTGAGGCAGGCTGCGGCGATAGCCGAAGAGAGGATTGCCAATACGCTCCCCGCTGTCCCAAAGTTAGACAGGCACAGGGAGATGGAGGAGATATAAACAGGGCAGGATGGTCTAGCGGAGCAGCTCATTGCCGGCGTTCGTAGATCCCGAATGGGTTTCCTTTGCGCATGATGTTCTCACTCATCTCCGCATGCTTCTTCGAGACGTACCCCCTGCTCGCGAGGTTACTCTTAAGGTGTTCAACCATCTTCGGGACGTCTATCTCAAGCGGGCAGACCTCCTTACACCTTCCACACTTTGTGCAGGCGTCTATTGCCACCGCAACTGCGCACTCATCACCCGTGAACGCGCTCCATACCAACCCTATCCCTCCGAAGTAGTTGTCCCCGAAGGATCCTCCGACGACGCGGTAGACGGGGCACTCGTATAGACACCCTCCGCATCGCAGGCAGTACAGCGCCTCTCTTAGAATGGGGTCTTTAGCCATCTCTGTACGGCCGTTGTCGAGCAGAACCACATGTAGCTCCTTTGGCCCGTGCGCCCCATAGACGATCGTCTTCTCGATATCAGCAGTCTTGCTGGGGCCGGTCACTAGCGAGACGTATGCAGAGATGAGCACGCCGCTAGCGTATGGCGGCAGCGTCTGCACTACCTTGAATGCGTCCGAGAGCGTTGGGACGAGCTTCTCTATGCCTGTTATTGCGATGTGGACGGGCGGAGCGTTGCTTACGAAGCGTGCGTTACCCTCGTTCTCGATTATGAAGAGCGTGCCCGTCTTTGCGGATACGACGTTCGCTCCCGTTATGCCCACATCTGCGTTGCAGAACTTATCGCGCAAGAACGCTCTCGCTACGCCCACGAGGGATGGTATATCCGATTCGACATCCCGCCCAAGCAACTTTGAGAACGTCCGTGCCACATCCTCCCTCGGAACGTGCACGGAGGGATTGATGATGTGGGTTGGCTTCTCTTTTCTCAGCTGGATTATGAACTCGCCCAAGTCGGTCTCATATACGACGTTGCCGGCGTCCTCGAGCGCGCTATTTAGGTGGATCTCCTCGCTGGTAAGTGACTTCGACTTGACTACGAGTTTTCCGGTGCCCACAATCGAGCAGAATATCCGCCGCGCCTCTGCGGCGTCCCTCGCCAAGTAGGGCGTGCCTTTGACGTCTGCGATGGAGTCCACGGTCTGGCGGACAAGTTCGTCCATCCTGCTTATAGACCCCTCCTTTATTTTGCGGACTTCCTTGCGCATCTCCTCCATCTCGGGCAGACGCCCTAGTGCCCCCTCCTTCGCCGCAGTGTACGCCGCCACAGCCCTATCGATGCCAAGTCGGCGCCCAGGGTCGCACAGCCATTCTAAGAGCTCTCTCCTTTTAGGGTCGATCCATTCATTGCTCATTCCGAACCCCTCCATGACCGTAGCAGGAACTCTGGCAAATCAATCACGTCGACGCCGCCCGCCTCCTTCAGATTAAAGTTGCAGAAGGGGCACGATGTAACGATTATGCTGGCGCCGGTTGCCTTGAGGGGGGCGCCGGTTATCATCCTAGCGACCTCAACTGCGATCTCAGGAAAGGCAGACCTTACGCCTCCTCCGGCGCCGCAGCAGAGCGCCTTCGAACGATTGTACTTAAACTCGACGAGCTCCACATCTGGAACCATCCTTATGAGCGCCCTCGGCTCCTCATAGACGCCCATGTGCCTGCCGAGGTGGCACGGGTCGTGATATACCACCCTCGCGCGGATCGGATGAAGGTGCCCGGCCATCTCCGCCCGTCTGCGATACAGGAACTGGGAGATATGCGTGACGTTAAATGGTGCCCTTCCAATGATGATTGGATACTCAGAGGACATGGTCTTGAAGCACCCAGGGCAGCTCGTGACCACGTCGGAGTAGCCGAGCGATGAGATCTTCTCCGTGTTCAATATTGCGATGGATCTAGCGGCGTCCTGCTGTCCAGTCCTAAGCAAGACAGACCCACAACACCCCTCTCCGCCGCCGAGCGTATCGTAGTTTGCCCCAAGGAGACCCAGCAGCGCCTCGGTCGAGTCTGCGATCCCCTTCATCTTCAGCCTCGACATGCACCCCCTCCAGTACAGAATCTTGCCAGCCATAGCCATCATAACCTGTTATCAGGAATGTAAGATGATTGCCAGTAGCCCTTAAAATACATTATATGTCTGAAGGCGCGCATCGGACGACCTACAGACCCATGAACCGGCGCCCCTTCACGCCCACGTTGGACTCCTTTGCGAGAGCCTCGTATAGCTCCCGCTGCCTCGACGTGAGCTTGTCTGGGATGACCACGTTGACCCTTACCAAGAGGTCGCCTTTCCCGAAACCGCCCATCTTCGGCAGGCCCTTGCCTCTAAGCTTTATTATGGATCCAGGTTGTGTCCCAGCAGCGATGCTGATGGCTTGGTTACCATCGAGCGTTGGCACCTCGATATCAGCCCCCAGCGCCGCCTGGGGCGGACTTATCGACAAGTCATAGATGAGATTCGACTCGTCCCTCTTGAATATCCTGTGTGGCAACACCCTGACCTGCACATAAAGGTCTCCAGGAGGGCCACCATTTTGCGATGCGTCGCCCTCGCCACGAAGCCTCAGCTGAGCATCGTCGCTTATTCCCGCGGGGACCTTTACTACTATGCGGCGCTTCACGCGCTGCAGCCCGCTACCCCTGCAATCCCTACACGGCGTCGCTATCGTGCTACCGGCGCCCCTGCACACGGGGCACGGAGTCACCTGAACGAACCTCCCAAATCCGCTTGACATAACGCGCTGTACCTGGCCCGTCCCTCCGCACCTCGCGCAGGTATTTGGAGACGTCCCGGGGGCGGCGCCGGTGCCTCCACATGTCGCACACCTCTCGGTCCGTGGCAACTGTATCTCCTTCTCCGCTCCGCGGGCGACCTCCTCCAGCGTTACCTCTAGCTCGGCGAGCAGGTCATTTCCCTTGATCGAACGCCTGCCATAGCCCCCACGCATGCCGCCACCCCCGCCGAAGAAGAAGTCGAATATATCGCCCAAGCCGCCGCCAAATATAGACTCGAAATCTGCGCCCCTGAAGATATCCTCTGGCGAGTACTGCTGGCTGAAACCCGCCTGACCCAGATTATCGTACTGGCTGCGCTTCTCGTCGTCGGAGAGGACAGCGTAAGCCTCGGAGATCTCCTTGAACTTATCCTCCGCGCCGGGCGACTTGTTCCTGTCTGGGTGGTACTGCATCGCCAGCTTTCGATAAGCGTCCTTTATCTCATCCTTCGTCGCACCCTTCTGGACGCCTAAAACTTCATAATAGTCCCTCTTACTGGACAAGCTTCGGACCCACCCACATGATGTTGAGGAGTTATTTGAGCTTTGCTAAGATAAAAAATTGCTTGCCCCGTGGACATCCCACGGGGTTATCTGCTAGCGGCAAGGCGAGCTGCCAGCTCACTTCACATCGTAGTCGGCGTCGACGACTTTATCGCCACCTGCGCCGCCCGAGCTCGGTGGCGGCTGACCGTGCTGTGCTTCAGTTTGGGCGCCTGCCCCCGGCTGAGCCTGCTGCTTGGCCGCCTCAGCTGCCGCCTCTTGGTAGATCCTAGTTCCGATGTCCTGAAGCAGTTTGGTCAGGTCCTCGCTCTTTGACTTGATCTTCTCCATCTCTGACCCTGCCAATGCCTCCTTGAGGGCGGTGATGCCTGCATCTATCTTCGTCTTCTCGTCGGAGGAGAGCTTTGACTCGAGGTCCTTCTTCGTCTTCTCAGCGGTGTAGATGATGTTGTCCGCCTGGTTCCTCAGCTCGACCTCCTCCATCTTCTTGCGGTCCTGCTCTGCAAACTGCTCGGCCTCCCTCACCATGCGCTCCTTCTCATCCTTGGAGAGCTTCGTAGAAGCAGTGATGGTAATCTTTGCCTCCTTGCCGGTGCCCTTGTCCTTAGCAGATACGTTGAGTATACCGTTGGCATCAATGTCGAAGGTGACTTCGATCTGCGGGACGCCCCTTGGCGCAGGCGGGATCCCTTCAAGGTTGAACTGACCAAGCGAGACGTTGTCCTTAGCCATGGCTCTCTCGCCCTGGAGGACGTGTATTGTGACCGCGGTCTGGAAGTCAGACGCTGTCGAGAAGATTTGGCTGCGCTTCGTAGGTATCGTGGTATTCCGCTCGATGATCTTTGTGAAGATGCCGCCTAGAGTCTCTACTCCAAGCGAGAGTGGCGTTACGTCTAGTAGGAGTATGTCCTTAACCTCCCCGGACAGCACAGCGCCCTGTATGGCCGCGCCTATGGCGACGCACTCCATCGGGTCCACGCCCCTCTCTACCTGCTTATTCATCACCCGCTCGACGAAGCGCTGGACTATAGGCATCCTTGTCGTGCCACCGATGAGTATGATCTTGTCAATCTGCGCCGGCGTCAGCTTCGCGTCCTCGAGCGCCCTAATGAGCGTCCGTTCGGTCTTTTGGACGATTGGCGTCGCTACCTCCTCGAGCTTCGTCCTTGTTATGGTCATGTGCAGGTTCTTTGGTCCTGCCGCATCGGCATAGATGAACGGCAGGTCTATGTCTGTAGACATCAAAGTCGAGAGTTCTATCTTTGCCCTTTCAGCCGCCTCCTTGAGCCTAGCTATTGCCATCCTGTCATTTCGAAGGTCTATGCCTGTCTGACGCTGGAACTCAGCCGCAACGTAATCGACAAGCGCCCGGTCGATGTCGGAGCCGCCAGTCTGCGTGTCGCCGCTGGTCGATAGAACCTGAAAGACGCCCTTGCCGAAGTCCATTATAGTTACATCATGCGTGCCACCGCCAAAGCTGAAGACCATGATCTTCATGTCTTTGTCGAGCTTATCGATGCCGAAGGCTAGGCATGCAGCAGTCGGCTCATTGATTATTCGCATGACCTCGAATCCTGCGATCTCGCCAGCATCCTTGGTTGCCTGGCGCTGGTTGTCGTTGAAGTGGGCAGGGACGGTTATGACCGCCTTCTTTATGGGGGTCCCCAAGTATGTCTCGGCGTCCTTCTTGATCTTCTGCAGAATGAATGAAGATATCTGCTGCGGGGTGTATTCCTTGCCAAAGATGTTCAACTTCGCATCGGTGCCCATCTTGCGTTTAACCTCGAAGACGGTGCCCTCCGGATTTGCGGTAGCCTGCCTCTTCGCCGGCTCGCCTACCAGCAGCTGGCCGTCCTTTGTGAATGCGACTACCGATGGGAACATCTTACCTGCAGCGGTTGGACCCTCTGCGCTTGGAATGACCGTTGCCCTGCCACCCTCGTAGATGGCGGCGGCAGAATTTGTCGTCCCTAGGTCGATGCCTAAGATTTTTTCTCCTGGTTGTATCTTACTCATGTGAATCTACCCCTCAAATATTTTGACCATTTGATCCTGATTCTGGTTTTGCCTCAGACTCATTTTTATTTCCGCTGATAGCCTCCAATGCCTTTTCCTTCACGGAATCGCAGCCATTATTGCTTGTCGTGATAGAATTTACGGCTACGCGAACCATGCTAGGCCGGATTACCTTGTCCCTGAGCATGTAGCCCTTCCTGACCTCTTCGACTACGGTGCCATCCTTTAGCTCCTTGGTCTCGACACGCCCGACTGCTGCATGCTTTGACGGATCGAACTCTTTGCATTCTGCGCTGATCTCCGTCACGCCCTCATGCTCCATCAGCTTCTTGAGCTTCTTGAGGGTCATCTCGACGCCCTGGACTATCGCTGT
>MAGU01000084.1 GCA_001717025.1 Candidatus Methanomethylicus oleisabuli
GGTCTCGTGGGCTCGGAGATGTGTATAAGAGACAGTAATATGCGGTCTTTTTATTTAATGAACGCCGGCGGCAGATCATTGTGGCCTCCCGCCGTTTGTGTTTTACAAAATAAAAAACAAAGTGGCAACTGCGCGCGGGAAGATCTTAGTCCTTAAACCATGCAAAATAGAAAGAGATTAATTTTTGTTTATAAAATACTGAATACGACTCCAGATGATTCCAAAAAAAGTATTCTTCACAAAAGGCGTGGGCGTTCATAAGGAGCGCTTGGCCTCTTTCGAGTTGGCACTGAGAGACGCGGGCATAGAGAAGTTTAATCTTGTCTACGTTTCGAGCATATTTCCTCCCAGTTGTGAAATTGTATCAAAGGAAGAGGGACTTAAAGATCTACAACCTGGGGCGATCATATGTTGCGTAATGGCAAGAATCGAAACAAACGAGCCTAACCGCCTTATATCTGCCGCCGTCGGTTTAGCCATTCCACATGACAAGAACCACTACGGCTACCTTTCAGAGCACCACGACTTCGGTCAGAAAGAAGACGTCTCTGGAGAATATGCTGAGGATCTTGCTGCAACGATGCTTGCAACAACATTGGGCATTCCATTTGATCCAGACAAGGCTTGGGACGAACGTAAGCAAATGTATAAGGCAAGCGGGAAGATTTTCAGAACAAGACATATCTGCCAATCAGCTGAGGGTAATAAGAACGGTCTATGGACTACCGTTTTGGCGGCCGCCGTTCTTTTAGGATAGGGCACCAAAACAAAATTCAATTAATTCTCCTTTCGTATGACATTTTCCATCTTGGCACTCTCATCGATGAATCTGTCAAGCTTCTCGTTAAGTTCAAGTCTATTGATCCACATTGGTAGCTTGCTACTGGGACGCTTGAATTCAAAACCGCGCTCTAAAAAATATTTTTTCACATCTTTGATAGTTACATGCAAACCGGAATATTCTGAGATGAACACCGGTAAACCTTTCTGCGGCTCGCCCGGATACGTGTCCCATACCCATACAGCTGACCTGTATGCCCCTTTCACCTTGATGATCTTTAAGAAATAAAGTTCGCCATCCTTTGTCATGAGCATGAGCCTTCGTTCTCCATCAACAAAACCCCCTTCGCTCATCTTGCTGTCACATCGCTATTATTGTTACAGCACCCATTTAATTAAAAGGCTAAAGAATTTACATTAATTTAGTGTCTTTCTATACCCGCCAATGATTTTTAGACCCGAAAAAGTTTATAAGATTCTCGCCTTTCCTTTAAAGAAAGACTTCAGTTCTATATACATCAATAGCGGGGTAGGGTAGCCAGGTTATCCCGCGGGGCTCATATGCCCCGTGAGGGCTGGGAAACCCCGAGATCGGTGGTTCAAATCCACCCCCCGCTACCATCGGCCTGTATGGCCTTTGAACGGTCATCTTTTTTAGAAGGCGTTCAGAGGTGACTATGTTGCTTATGATCGTGCTGCTCTCTGGCGAAAAAAAATATTCGGTTGAAGGATCGGCGCTAGATGAGGTGAATTTGATGGGGCGGGCAATTTACGAGTCCTTGGAGAGGAACGACATTGCAAACATCGGATCCCAACTTCAAGCTCTCCACTCCCACGTGAAGGAAAACGGTATCCGTGCCGATCCTTACAGGAATGCTGACCTTGTTGTTCCACCCGTAAACTGCGACGTCAAAGTGCTCAGAGAGCTCTTCAACCTTCAAAAACTTCCATAAAAAACCTCGGGCAGCCCCGCCCAGCCAGCCTTCTCGCGGCCATAGCGAATCTGTGGTTTGGTGAGATGCCTCATCGCTTCTGGCGGTGGGAGGTAGTTGCCAACGCTTATTCCTCTTGTCTCCTCAACCTTCTTCCCCCCTTCCTTCCTTCCGCAACGTCTGCACTGAAATCCCTTTCCCTTCCCTTCAGACTTCATCCTATTGCCACAATTCGAACAAATGGGGTTTCTTTCTTTCAGAGCAACCAACTCTAAGAGCTCCAATCTCTCAAGATTCAATGTAAGCCCCTCTTGCTCATGCACCTTCACCCCTCCGTATGCCATTACTGAATCACCGGGGACGAGCGCCACAAGCACGTTCCTGAACCCGCCCGTTGGTTCATACGCTGCAATATCAATCTCACCTGACCCGTCACTCAGTCTTGATATGACGTGCCCCCCATGAATTTTCACCGGCTTACTACAGATCTTCCCCTCGACTGCTGCCGCCATATACGGTTTGAGCATGCCAATTCTCCTCTTTTGTGACAAATGTGCATCCGTTCCTTGGTTAGAACGATATATTACCCACCTTTCTCCCCCTGCAAACTTTATCATATCCAACGCCCTCATAAGCAAGGAGGGAGTCTCGCCCCTGATCCCAAACAAGACCGGATCAGGACCATGCGGCGTCACTAACAGCCTCTTAGATTCAGAGTCAATGTTGTTGAACGTCTCGTTGCCCATCTCGATATCATACCTCCTCACACTCTCATGGTCGACCTCTCTTTTTTTACCCCAGAGCTCCCTGCCCCTATAGACCGCCAACTCGAAAGTATGGTCCCCATTTAGCGTATTGCCGATTGCCGCCAACGCGCCTATGATGCCCCTTCCGCCCCTAATCATTCTATATTTTACACCGCAACCTTCGATCACTTTTAGCGCCTCGTCAATAGAAACCACTTCGCTCAACGCCCTCTTTCCAAAGGTTTGGAGCCCATCCGGTATGGCATCTGCTTGAAAAATCGCTATTCCCGGTTGGTTCTTTGGATCATCACGGTCCCGGTAATTCTCCACATACTCCGTTGCCAACTCAAGGAGTTCTTCCGCGCCGCAGTCCGACTCGAACCTCAAGCAAATTGCGGCATTGCCCCTTGATTTCCATGGGATGTTGGGGTTTAACCTGATCAGATTTGGATAATCTATGAAGCGCGACCGCTTGTACAACCGGTCGATAAGTAGAGCCGCTATGTATGTCGTACATCCCATCTTAAGTGAATCGGTGTCATCAAACCCTAGATGGTAGATTGGCATAGATCAGACCGTTTTTAGCTATCGGCAACGACCAGCGTCATCGTCGACTGTATCTCACTCATCCTTTTGATTCGCCACGTTACGTCTTCCTTAGGCTTTGATGTGCTGTCGATATTGACCCTTGCAACTATGTCGTATGTTCCGTATACCACGTGTACCTCTTCAACTCCTTCCATCTCTTTCAACACTTCAACTACCTTTGCCTCTGCGCCGGCTGTAGTGTTTATTAAAATGAACGCCTCTGGCATCCTGATCCCCAGAGAATCAATAATATATGCCCCTTAAGTAGATTTTCTCTGAGGGTCGAAAACGACAATCAAACCGAAACCGGCCATCTTTATATATCATAAGAGGGAGTGCGACCCGAAGAAGTGCACCGCTACAAAAATGGGGCATTTGGGGCTCGCAAAAATCGTCTACAGGCTCTCCGCCCTCCCCCACGGTTCCATACTTCTATACCCCTTCAGCGAAAGAGTGCTTTCTCCTGATGATCGTAACGACATTGCTATCGCTGGCATATCTGCCGTTGACTGTTCATGGAATCGGATAGCCCATGAGGGCCTCTCTACACGCTTAAAGCCTAGACTTTTGCCTTTTCTGCTTGCATCCAACCCGACGAACTATGCCGTGCCGTTCAAATTGAGCACCTTGGAAGCGATATCCGCCGCCCTATTGATATGTGGATTTGAGGATAGCGCTCTCGAGCTTCTTTCGAAGGTAAAGTGGGGCGACACATTCCTCTCTTTGAATAAAGAACCGCTCTCATTATATTGCCGATCAAAAGATGAAGCTAATGTAAGAAAGATTTCCGAGGAGTACCGGCAACTCTACGGCATATGATACTTTAGTGCCCGGAAGAACTCCAATTATAGCGTTCCTTACAAAGATTAGTTGATGTGTTTCTAACAGTCTGTACAACAATCGGCAAGCTGGAATGGATATTGGGGCAACGCTTTGCATCAAATCATCCGCAATGCGCGAATATCCCACCTTAAGGAGGGATATCGAGGAATACACGTTGCCAAGAACTTGAACAAACGTGGCAAAGCCCCTTCCTTGAAAAGGATGTCCTCTCCAAGCTTGTTTATGATGTGGGCGAAACATGCAAAGACTCGCAGACAATATCTTGAGACGATCGTCGAAAATGTCCGACCATGATATGGGAAAATCAAGGCGACGGGTGCTATATCCAGTATTCACTCACGCCAATAACTGCTCTCATGCTTCTGCTTGGGCAAAACACCGGTGAATTTCTATGATGGATTTTTAGATACAGTTACAAGAAATAAGCTGATTTGCACAAGGAAAGTATAATCGGATGTAGTTAGGTGGAAATGCGAAGCGTTCATAAATGCCTCCGCATATTATATGCTATAGCGTCAAACTGGTGCTGCCTTCCTACAACTGATTTGGAGGGGCATTAATCGTGGCAGCTCTTCATTCGCACTCCAAAAGAGGAATTTGAGTATGAAAATTGAAAATCGCAAGATGAACGGCGACTTTAAAGTATCCGAAGAACTAACCTTAAATGGAACCGTCGGTGGTAGCGCAATAGTCACCGATAAAGGGCTGTTGGTTTTAAACGGCGTCATCTCGCAGGATCTCATTCTTGAGAAGGGGTCTAAAGCCGAGCTCTTCGGTACAGTGAATGGAAACATCTACAACAAAGGCGGCGAAGTCCGCATAAAAGGCGCTGTGAACGGCTCAATTTACAAGGATGCCGGGATAATCATTATAGAGTCTGATGCCAAGATTAATGGCAAAATCTACTGAGCGCATCTCCTTTCCAGTAACAATAAATTTTTTAGGGCACAAAGCCCGGTTTTAGCTACATGGAGCTTAAACATCCTTCTGGGCTCCAATGCTGCAAAAGTAGGTAAAAATGGGCATGCGCTTTGGGTTAAAAGATATATTCGCACCAGTGAACGGAAGAGAGCTCATTGCACTATTGGTTTTTGCCATCGTGTATGGCGCCGTCTTCGTGAACTACATAGAATATTATGTATTTTCAACGGCGCTGATGAATGCTACCGTTCCTCCCATCTACCACATCTGGCTTGAGTTCTTCTACATTATGCCTTTCCTTACCTTGGTGCTTTTCCGGGGACCGCTCTCGATAGTCATTGTATACGTCCTTGGGAGGATAGCGAGCTTGGCAAACGACTTCGCGTACCCCCTTTACGCAAAATACATCTTCAAAGACTATGATGGAAGTGTGATTGAATGGTGGGGGTGGCTATTCGGGTTGGGGCCAGAAGACCGGTTCTCTTGGATAGTTAAGATGGGGCTTGTCGAGTACCAGATGACATCCACTATAATGGCAATAAATTTGGTCGTTCGCCTGCTCATAATCGCCGGCTTCTTTTTTGGGTATTATTACACGATACGAAAAACCTCGAAATAAACTCAGCTGGCCTTTCAATAACGGTCAAGCCTTCTTAGTATGCGTGAGTGACTGGACAGTGTGGATTCACGATATCCTTTAATTTTGAGGTTAAGCAAGTGCTGGAATATCTTGTCCTGATTGTTACTCGGTCGATACAGAAATAGAGGGCATATTGTAGAGAATAATGGGCGTGTTGGCCGTAACCCACCTTCTGTTTTAAGCGGCATTTGACTATGCGGGCTACCCGGGCCTGCTGTAGGCATCATCAGCCCCTATTCGCCCTTTCTCCCCGCGGTTTGGTCGTTTCAACGATACCGCCAGCATACTCTGCGAGCTTCCCTCGCGCCATCGACATCTACCGGCGGGCGTCCCGTTTCTGATCCAAGAGCAAGGGTCTCCCCCTATGCCTCATGGCATCGCGGTCCTACGTGGAGGGTGGAGTTTCCTCAGATTCGTGGCTCGCACCACGAACCCGTGAGCCGCTCACCAACTCGCCCAGTAACATCCCGGACCGCTTAAATAAATATGTTCTTAACCAATTCATCGCCCAAGCCCAAGCCCAAGCTAATTTATTCATTGACGTGCCTTGCCTCGATCTGAGAACAGCACCATTCCATATATGGCGAGTCCAGCAAGACCAAGCACTATGCACATAATGTAAACCATAGTGCCGCTCACCACTGAATAGAGCGGATTAACCTCCAATGGGAATAGCGGTCGTATATCTGCATATAGCGGGGCATCGAATAGGACATGTAGCGTGCAGCCGGCGATCCCTGAGACGATGAACGCCTTGATCCCCGTAGACGCGCCCTGCCCTGCCCCCTCTATCCTTAATGCTCGAAACAATCCTCCCAGCCTCCCCTCAAGCATCTTCATGACCCCGCCGCAAACCGCCCCCGCTACGGCCGCAAATATGAACGTGTGAGATATTCCATGGAGGGGCCCCTCCAGCCCAAGGACAATTACAAGAAACGGCTCCACATCGAGCACCACATTTGCAATTATGAACGTTGGAGGGTGGAGCCACTTCCTCAGAGCCAGCCCTAGAGCAAGGCCCGGTCCAAGATGGAAAGGCGTGAATGGCATTAGGATCAAGTAAGTTACACTGCGTAGACCGGGCTAATTTGCTTATACACATCGGGTTGCATGCTTTCCCGTTACTGCTAAACGCGCGCCCATTTTGTATTCTTGGAGTACGCCTTGATTTGGTTTAGAAATGAAAAGCAAGCCATGCATGGTTTCAGCGTCCTCTGATTTCACCCAGGTCTAATAGGCCTTGGTCTGCACCTCAAGCGATTGGTGACGGCGGGCTGAACACCTCGGCCGAAGCCTTGGTGCTTACACCCCCGTTCCATCAACCCTGTGTTCTACAGGAGCCTTCGTCCGCTATGCGCGGAATGGCTGCTTAGTCTCGGGGTGGGTTTCCCACTTAGATGCTTTCAGCGGTTACCCCTTACTGCGTGGCTGCCCGGCAGTGCCCTACCGGACAACCGGTAAACTAGAGGCAGCGGCACAGCGTTCCTCTCGTACTAGCCGCACCTTCCCCTCAAGCAGCCAGCGCTTCCAACAGGGAGAGTCCGACCTGTCTCACGACGGTCTAAACCCAACTCATGTTCCCTTTTAATGGGCGGGCAGCCCCACCCTTGGGAGCTGCTGCACTCCCAGGATAGGAAAAGCCGACATCTGGGTAGCAAACCGCGGGGTCGATGGGAGCTCTCACCCGCGACGGCTCTGTTATCCCCGGGGTAACTTTTCTGTCATGCCCGGCCCCCACAGAGGGGGGCACGAGCGGTCGCTAGGCCAGTCTTTCGACCCTGGATCCCTCGCTTTTCAGGATCCAGTCAAGCCAGCTTTTGGCCTTGCCCTCTACGGCGGAGTTCTGACCCGCCTGAGCTGACTTTTGGGCGCCCTTGATACTTTTTCAAGGGCGTGCCGCCCCAGCCGAACTGCCCACCTGCCGATGTTCCGAAGCTTGCGCCTCGGTAAGAAGTATAGCCATGAGGGGGTGGTGTTACATTGGCGTCTCCCCCAATCCCCTGAGGGACTGGGATATAGCGACTCCCACCTACGCTCTGCAATCATGACCCTACCCCAACGACAGGATGCAGTAAAGCTCCACGGGGTCTTCTCCCCACGTTGGAAGTTCTTGGCCTTTTCACCAAGAGGTAGGTTCACCGGGCCCCAGGTCGGGACAGCGGGGTCCTCGTTGTTCCATTCATGCACGCCGGAACTTACCCGGCAAGGCATTTGGCTACCTTAAGAGAGTCAGAGTTACTCCCGGCCTTCAGCGGCGCTTCGCCCGGTTGTACCCGGTTTTCACGGACCGCTAGTGGCCAGGATTCACCCCCCGTTCACACCCTTACGGGCTTGCGGGGAGCTATGTTTTTATTAAACAGTCGGGACCCCCTTGTAACTGCGACCTAGACCCCCAAGCATTCGCTTAGGGACCCAGGCACCCCTTATACCGAAGGTACGGGGCTAATTTGCCGAGTTCCCTGACCTAGGGTGTTCCCGACACGCCTGAGACTACTCATCTAGGGCACCTGTGTCGGTTCTCGGTACGGACTTGGAGACTCCTTCCTAATACCCTTTTCAAGGGCTCCACGAATCAGCCGAACCAGCCTTAAGGCCAGCTCATCCTCCCTTCACCCGGTTCTCACCATTACGGTTCTCCCCAGGTTTACTGAAGTTAAACAGAATGGTCATTCTGCTCGGCCTATCACGAAGCGCAAGTATCAGGCTCAAACGTATCCCCAAGGTACTGGAATATTAACCAGTTTCCCATTCGACAGCTACAGGTTATGTGCTGCCTTAGGACCGACTGACCCTCGGTCGACGACGCGTTGCCGAGGAAACCTGGCCCTTACGGCGGAAAGGATTTTCACCTTTCTACGCTGTTACTTCCCCCAGGATTCGCACTTGCGATCGGTCCACTGGATCTCTCGACCCAGCTTCTGCCCAACCGCAACGCCTCCCTACCAACACTCGAGAATCCAAGAGTGATCTTAGGTATCGGCAGCTGATTTAGCCCCGAAAATCTTCAGGGCCCTTGATCTCGGCTGGTGAGCTGTTACGCACTCTTTAAAGGGTAACTGCTTCTAAGCCTACCTCCCAGCTGTCTTCGATCAAAGACGCCTTTTTCGTTAACACTTAACCAGCATTTTGGGGCCTTAACCTAAGTCTGGGGTGTTCCCCTCTCGTCCCATGAGCTTTTCCCATGGAAACCGTATCCGCCCTTCTACGGAGCGAGCAGGTTCGGAGTTCAAAGAGAAAGCCAAACCTTTCGGTTTGTGTCTTCCTGATTGGTCGCTCTACCCTACCCGCAACCTCCAGGCAGTCTGGGCTTGGACCCACTTCGGGAGGAACCAGCTACCACCGAGCTTGATTGGTCTTTTGCCCCTAGGCCCAAATCAGAGGAACGAATTGCACGTCAGAACCCCTGCGGACCTCCACCAGGCTTTCGCCCGGCTTCATCCTGTTCAGGCCTAGATCGCTCGGTACCGGGTTCTCATCGAGGTGACTATGCAGGCCCTCATCAGACCTTGCTCCTCGCTACAGAGTAGTTGCGAGCTATTGGTTTCCCTTCGCTTACGAGGTTTACCCTCTTAGGCTCGCCACCTCAATGAACTCCCTGGGCCGTGCTCCGAAACGGAAGACATGATACTAGTCCCCTCTTCTCGTACTACTCCTCACGAAGGTTCCTTCGAAGAAGATCTTTCCTTCCATACCATGTCGCTAGTTGCCAGCTGGTTTCAGACTCTTTTCACCCCCCTCTCGGGGTTCTTTTCAGCTTTCCCTCGCGGTACTAGTGCCCTATCGGACTCTGGACATATTTAGCCTTGGAAGTCTGTGACTCCCATATTCCCACGTCAGGACCAAGACGTAGTACTCAGGAACTCCTCCACAACTCAACCTCGTATACGCTTACGGGACTATCACCCTCTACGGTGCGCCTTTCCAGACGACCTCGGCTTCTCGAGGTAAGAGGAGGAGGGTCCATGACCCCACATCTCCTTAAGCTTTCGCTCAGGATTCGGTTTGGGCTGTTCCCCTTTCGGTCGCCCCTACTAAGGGAATACCTATTGGTATCTTTTCCATCCCTTACTTGGATGTTTCCGTTCAGGGAGTTCCCGTTCCTTACGGAACGTCAGAGGCTATTGACCTCTGACAGGATGTCCCATTAGGGTATCTCCGGATCTATGACTGCATGCATCTCCCCGGAGCATATCGCTGCTTGCCGCGCCCTTCTTCAGTGCCAGAGCCTAGCCATCCACCAACTGGCGTTGGCGTGTCAGACCCGGTTTCTACTAAACCTAGTCTGGTGTCAGAAACACTGAAACCTATGCATGGCGTTTATCGCAAGTAGGGCCCGGTCAGACCCACCTGCTACGCCCTTCACTGTGGAGTTTCCTCCACAGTTGCATCACTTCTCATGAATTGGACTCGACATCTCATCCTTCACGTGTGGTTGGGGCTCAGCGGGTCAAACATAGGAGGTGATCCGGCCGCAGGTTCCCCTACGGCCACCTTGTTACGACTTCTCCCCCCTTGCCAAACGTAGGTTCGATACAGACAATGGTCCGAACCTCGCCCAAGCTTGACTCGGGTGGAGCGACGGGCGGTGTGTGCAAGGAGCAGGGACGTATTCACCGCACGATGGTGACATGCGGTTACTAGGGATTCCATGTTCATGAGGGCGGGTTACAGCCCTCAATCCCAACTACGGCGAGGTTTAAGGGATTACCTACCCCTTTCGAGGTCGGAACCCGCTGTCCTCGCCATTGCAGCCCGCGTGCGGCCCGGGAGATTCGGGGCATGCTGACCTGCCGTAGCCCCCTCCCTCCTCCAGTTTAACACTGGCAGTCTCTTCCGTGTGCACCTGTCTCCGAAGAAACAGGCTAGCAACAAAAGATGGGGGTCTCGTTCGTTGCCGGACTTAACCGGACACCTCACGGCACGAACTGGCGACGGCCATGCACCTCCTCTCAGTCTGTCTAGCAAAGTCGTCAGCTTGGCCTTCATACTACTGTCGCTCCCGGTAAGATTCCCGGCGTTGACTCCAATTAAGCCGCAGGCTTCACCCCTTGTGGTGCTCCCCCGCCAATTCCTTTAAGTTTCAGCCTTGCAGCCGTACTTCCCAGGCGGCGGGCTTATCGCCTTCACTGCGGCACCGAGTTGGCACGAAGCCAACCCAACACCTAGCCCGCATCGTTTACAGCCAGGACTACGGGGGTATCTAATCCCCTTTGCTCCCCTGGCTTTCGTCCCTCACCGTCGGGCGCGTTCCAGTTGAGCGCCTTCGCCACTGGTGGTCCTTCACGGATTATAGGATTTCGCCCCTACCCGTGAAGTACCCTCAACCTCTCCCGCCCCCTAGCCAAGCAGTATCTCCAGCAATCTCAAGGTTAAGCCCTGAAGTTTAACCAGAGACTTGCTAGGCCGGCTACGGACGCTTTAGGCCCAATAATCGTCCCGACCACTCGCGGAGCTGGTATTACCGCGGCGGCTGACACCAGGCTTGCCCCCCGCTTATTCCCCTAGCTTACTACACTAAGGAAAAGCTAGACTCAGCGTCTAGCACTCGGGGTGGCCCTGTCGCGCTTTCGCGCATTGCAGAGGTCTCGCGCCTGCTGCGCCCCGTAGGGCCTGGGTCCTTGTCTCAGTACCCATCTCCGGGCTCCCCCTCTCAGGGCCCGTACCCGTTATAGGCTTGGTGGGCCGTTACCCCACCAACTACCTGATAGGGTGCGGTCTCATCCTCAGGCGACACGAAACACATGAGCTCCGTATCATTTGGATAAAGAACCATTCCAGGATCCATTATCTATCTGGGATCAGCCTCAGTTTCCCGAGGGTGTCCCCGTCCTGAGGGTAGATTGACCACATGTTACTGAGCCGTATGCCGCGCCTCATCATGGTTAGAAGCGCTGACTCGCATGGCTTAGCCTCACCCCAATAGCAGTCGGGTCCGGCAGGATCAACCGGGATTAACGTCCGCAAGGCCCGTTATAACCCCAACCACATTTCGTGGTTGGATATCGAGTCCAATGTAAGACCTAAATCCGACCCGACGGCGTTTGCGCCGGCGTTTTTTAGGTCCCCATGATTATAACCGCGACCGGAGAGCGATCGATCACCCCTCGGGCTAGGGCCCGTATGGTCACGATCAGCGCCGCCGATAGGTCGCGGCTGTCGTTATCGCACTTGTCTACAGTTCGTGCACCTCCCTTACTTACTAGACTTGAATATATGTATTGCGCCTTGAACTCTAACTATAACCATGCAATTTTTTGATTGTTTTTTATATACGGCACAATAAAATATCATGCATCGTAGGTTTGAAGAATTGCTTCCTACATCGTAAATTTTGTTTGAAGATTAAAAACTACTTAACGCTCCTTTTTCAAAGTTAATGCCAAAGCAGGCATAGTAAAGCCGGCGCGTCAACAAATAATATACCCCTCTATCAAATATTGAATATAGGAACTGTTGTGCGTCAAAGGTGAACAAGATGTCACAGGCATTAGAAGTGAAGAAAGGCGACACCGTTCGGGTACACTATGTAGGCAAGTTTCAGGGCGGAAAGGTTTTTGATACATCAATGTTGAAGGAGGCACAGAAGGCTGGTCTCTACAACCCAGCAAGGGACTACAGGCCGCTTCAAGTCAAAATCGGCTCAGGGCAGGTCATCCCTGGCTTCGAAGAGGCACTAATCGGTATGAAAGTGAACGAAGAGAAGGATGTTTCCATACCTCCAGCTAAGGCATACGGGACGAAGGGCAATCATCCGCTGTCCGGCAAAACCCTGATCTTCAAATTGAAGCTAGTCGAGATCAAAAGGTAATTCTAATGGGAACTAGTGGGCCCGGAGGGATTTGAAGTTTTTGGGGTCGAGCCTACGGTCATTTTTCGGTTGCTCCTCTTCCCCAAGCTTCGTTTCCAACGCTTTCCTGACCCCCTCGGCGTCCCGCACATCGTAGACGGTCACATCGTAGATCAGCACGCTCGGATAGCCGCGCTTCCTAGAAACCAAAAAGGGTCGGGATCTCCGCGAACAAATATGCCGGGTCTATCTTCTTGAACAACTTATCTAGCGTTGCATGCTCCGCGAAAGGGTCAATTCTTCTTATTGCGTTTTCCCCTTCTAGTTGCTCCACAACCCGCTTGCAGTTCATTCATTCACGCCTCCGCCTTTTGCATAATTGGAAACTGTTATGATTACTGATTTCGGGCCCCAATCATCCCATCTTAATGTTGTGACATCAACTGAGCCCGGACCGCTTACACTTATCGTTCCCTCCAAACTTCCGATAATATCGGCGCTGATGGACGCCACGCCCACAGTAAAAACGGGGATTGAGAGTCTTCCGATTGGCGTGTCGAAATTCTTTGTTCCACTCAGCCCCAAAAGAGTGACCGTTATGCTCGCGGTGTCCCTTTGCATATCAAATTCAATAACGCCGGATTCGCCCGGTTTAAGTTTGATATTCGTAGCGGAACCGATTGCGCTGAATTCGGCTCGAATAGGGCCCGATATGAGCGTAAATGTAGTCGTTGAGGTTGCCCAAACTTGTGGTACAAACGTTAGACTTGCGATAATCAGAATGGGAAATAACGTGACAATTATTCTGCTATTTCTTATTATTTCACCCCCCGAATTCGTGTTTAAAATCTATTAAACCTATCGAAAGCATTTTAGCAAGGCACTACACGGACTTCTCGCCGGAAAGGTTGAAGCGGATATATGACGGGGCGGGGCTGAGGGTGTTTTCGTAAGAATTAGATCGTCCCGATATACAAGTGAGGCAGTTTATTTGAAACGAGGCAAAAAAATCTTACAGGGCCCAAACTACAACATAATATGGGAAGGGAAGTCTAGGAGTTTTACGATCATCGATAAAACCAAATTCACATCCTAATTCATTCGCGATACGTTGCATAATTCGGTCAGTGGTTTTAGACAACATCCGATGTTTTCCTGTTGTTTGGTCTACAATTGGCACTACCTTCTCATCTTCTTTTTTTGGTCAAACATTCCCATTTGCATCAGATTTGATAACGACCAACGGGAATTTGCCTCCAGGATAATGATAGACAAACACCATTTCTTTGAGTCGTTTATTAGATTTAGAGAGGCCCGTCTCAGCAGCAATAATGGCCTGTATTCGTTCAACTGGCTTCTTTCGCATATGTTACGTTACACCTCGCGCCCACGAACGTGCCATTTTTTGCATTATTCAGCACAGTGGGCAAGCCCTTTATGAATATGCTTACTTTACGGTTTCTGCAGGCGGAGCGCCCCATGCTTTGCTATGACATAGTGGACACCGTTTATGGGTCATTTTGTATGCTGCGAAAACCACGCCCGGCACCACAAAGATACCTAGTAGAATTATTAACAACAATATTGATCCAAAGCCCCATCCACCTTCAGGTTCTACTAGTCGTTTACATAATAAACAGTATTTTGGCATAGCCATCTCTAGTTTGATTTATTTTCGATACAATAAAAACATTTCCGAATGTGCCACTAATGTCTAAAAAAATCGGGCCACAAACAGCTTTATAGATACAAAAAATCAGATTTTCAAACTCTTTCTTTCGCGGGCGAGCTGGGGTCTTCCCTCAATGCCAGATCGTCGAGGCTCATGCGAAGCCGCCTAGCCTCCTCGAGCTTCCCGGCGTACCTAGCGCCACCGAAACGGGTCCCTGGGTGGGTCACGACCTGAACGTGGGCCCAGGCCGGGTGATCCTCGCGCCCTATAATTAGTTTGTAGTAACGCCTCGGGGCGAGCTTCGGGCGCTTCGACGGCTCCTCGCGCACGAATTCAATTAGGCCCAGCTTCTCCAAAATGTAGAAGTACCTGCGCACGCTCGAGTAGCTGGTCTTGTTTTTGACCTCTCGCAACGCTCGGTACACTTCGTACGGGTAGCCCTCTCGGTGTTCCCTTAGAAAATCCCTGATGAACGGACCGTCGCCGTTATCTTCGATCCCCTAGCCACGTTCCTATACCATCGCCCAATCTCAGCATCCCCCAGCAACCGCTCGGCATAGGTTTTTTCTCGTTCGGTCATCGTTAATACCTTAAATTTCTTTATTTATAAGGGTTCCAACCCCTAAAATGGTGGGCCCGGAGGGATTCGAACCCTCGACCACTCGATTATCAGTCGAGTGCTCATACCAAGCTGAGCTACGAGCCCTTACATGCGTAGATTTTGCTCTCTCGATTTATCCTTTTTGCCTCGATTTATCCATTTTCGCTTGCAAAGCCATTTTTGACACCGTTATACTTTTGACATTTGCATTAATATGCAATGCCCCGTCCCATCATATAGATCTACAGAATAAGTGGCAACACAAACGATAAACTTTTAATTTATCCTACGCATTGCTCGATATGATAAGGGCTGGTAGATTAGCGGCAGATCACCTGCCTCGCACGCAGGGGGCCGTGGGTTCAAATCCCACCCAGTCCACTTTATAAACTCTTTATCAAAGATAATTTAGGCACTCTGGTTATAAATATGAATAACTGTTAAATTGAATTTTTTATTGCTTAAACGCAGAGTTGATGAGAATAGATTTGGATGAACTAATGGCTATGTTTTTCACTCCCTCCACTAACTATCCATCTATAACCATAGAAAGAATAATCCTCTCCCTCACCATAAGCTTCGCAATCGGGTTATTTCTCTTCTTCATGTATCGAAAAACATTCACAGGCGTAATCTATAATCGGGCTTTCAATATCAGCATAGTGCTAACTGCGCTCATCGTAACGTTAGTGGTGATTCCGATAAGCTCCAACGTTGCACTCTCGCTAGGCACAATAGGTGCCTTGAGCATTATCCGCTTTTGAACCACCGTTAAGGACACTAAGGATGTTGTATTTATGTTCTGGGCAATAGCCGTAGGCATACTCAGTGGTGCCGGTCTCTATATAGTCAATTATCGGCCCCCATGATCGGGCTCTTCTTATTCATACTTAGCGGGATGAACCTCCATAGTGCAGAAACATTCTTGCTTGCCGTTCATTATTCAAGTGAAGCAGAGTCTGCCGTTCAAAGCGCACTCCCAAAGAACAAGTTGCGGTCAAGGACAGTGTCACGTGAAGGAGTAGAGTTGATGGTGGAGGTTCAGGCTCCCCAGAAAGATGCGCCTAAGGTAGATCAACTTCTGAGCATAGAAGGCGTTAGAGACGCATCACTCGTCAGTTATAACGCTAGCGTCTCATAATTAGCAGCGCGCTACGCAGTGGGACCAATCGTCGAAAGAAATTAGCTGTAGCGTTAATGGTGTTGGGCACGGTTATGGATGCCGGATCGCCCATCTGAGTAGTTATCGTCGCCGGCCCCTTCCGCTTTCAAGCGAAAGCTCCACCCGGGGTGCAGAAGTAAGTATGAGTGTACCTCAATGCTTCCGACATGAATTGAAGTATGGCATCGACGCATTGCAATATGCGACCTTGCGAGCGAAGCTATCGGCGCCTCTTAAGAGGGATGCACATGCGGATTCAGATTGTCGCTATCACGTAAGAAGCCTATACTTTGATGCCTTCAAAAACACCGCCCTTTTTGAGAAGCTGGCTGGTGTGAGGCATCGAAAGAAGTATCGTATACGCGTCTACAACTTCGACGCCTCGTACGTCAAACCGGAACGAAAAACCAAGTTGGGTCAATATATAAACAAAGAGTGTACTACGTTGAGCAGGGACGACATCGAACGCATTATGGTCGGTAGCATCTCTTTCTTAGCTGGCTCCAAGAATCCATTTTTGAGGCAGTTCTACACCTATTGCCGGTGCGAACTCCTCCGTCCTGTCGTTATCGTAGATTATTATTGCGAGGCATACCCCCCATCCAATCAGTAACGTTCGCATAACCTTTGACACCGATTTACGCACAAGTATTGGAACCGGCTCTTTCTTCCACCAAACTCCATGCCCCATACGGGTTATTGACGCCCCCTCAACAATCCTCGAAGTGAAGTTCAATAGCGTTTTTACTTAATGCCTCCGTGGGCTATTCCATGATACCATAAACCCACGGTCTGCCATTGGCAAGTTCGTGCTTTGTAGAATCCAACAAATGCAACATATTGGCAAGCTGAACAACTGAACTACACTATCTGCATATATGATCGCAACTTAGTTGTAATCATCCCCCTTGAAGCACCT
>MAGU01000085.1 GCA_001717025.1 Candidatus Methanomethylicus oleisabuli
CAGATGTGTATAAGAGACAGTATATGAGTATGCTGCAACGGCCACCGGACCGAGCAGGTGAGGCGCCAGGTGTGAGGCTACGTATACGGCAGTAGGTCCATCGGCGCTACCGATTATCCCTATCGCACTCGCCTCACTCAAATTGAATCCGAAGATTACCGCCAATATTATTGCCAAGAATATGCCTATCTGGGCGGCTGCCCCAAGAAGGAAGGATTTTGGGCTTGAGATTAGTGCGCCGAAGTCGGTCATCGCACCTATGCCGATGAAGATTAAAATAGGGATGATTCCGGTCTCGAGGAGGTATGTGTATATATAGTAGAAGAAGCCACCCGGGTCGTTGATTCCACTTACTGGCAAGTTGGCAATAAGTGCGCCGAAGCCAATAGGCAACAGAAGTAGTGGTTCGTAGTCCTTCTTAATTGCAAGATACATCAGTAATGCTGCAACGCCGAACATAACGACGTTTCCAAAGGTTAGATTAAAGAAGCCACTAGTAGAAAGGATGGCCCAGATATATGAGATGAGCTCATCGAGCAAACTACTCACCAGTAACTCTTAATCGGAAGAGGACATCCCCCACGTTTACGGTCTGTCCTTGCGATTTGTCGAAGCGCTCGATTATGCCATCATGTGGGGCAACGATGTCATTTAGCATCTTCATTGCCTCCAGATAGAGCACAACATCGCCCTTTTTAACAAGGGATCCGACTTTGCACTCTATCGATGATATGGTCCCTGGCAGGGGTGACTTTACATCAATGCTGCGAGCCGGGGCAACGGTATTCTCGGTTTCAACTGTTGAGTCCGCCAGGGCACTCCTAACCTCCCCATAATGAAGAGTTGTACGCATCTTCTCAGAAGAGTTTGTTTCGCCCTCATCAAATTCATCGACCTGACACTTGTAAGACCTGCCCCTAATATTTACCAAGAGTTGGCTTGGGGCTTCCACGGTCACGTCGACCACACGGACTTCGTCGTTAATTTTAATTTTTAACTTCAAGCAGATCACCTAAAAATCGTCATTAGTTAGCATTGATGTGTCTGCAGATCGTCTGGCGCCCCGAGTCAAGTAAAAATATACTGCAGCCGCAACGTATGGTTCGTCGCCCTTTCTTTGAGTGTTTACATTAGTTTCATATCTGCCGATTATATAAAAAATCATACCTAAAGCACCCAAGAGAAACATCGTCACTAACATTCCAACGACAGATACCGTTAGCACGGCTGTAAGGTCGTCCATATACCAACCACTCAAGCGTATATTTTGGATGATTCACAAGCTGTTGAACTAATTGCAACGACTAATAGGCATTATGAAGTATTAAACTTTCGCTCGTATCATCGCAGGAATAATACTTGACGACCGACATTTGATCATAAATGCGGTATACTAAGTAAAGCAATACATTTTTAAACGACTATATGAGGTTTACATTAGCTCTTAGGTGAATGGCTTGCTGAAAGTAGTCGATACAACGGTCAGGGATGGGCAGCAATCGCTATTTGCCACAAGAATGAAGACTGAGGATATATTACCAATACTTGAGAAGATGGACGAGATAGGGTTTTATGGGATGGAGGCATGGGGAGGCGCCACATTCGATGCTTGCATACGGTATCTCAACGAAGACCCGTGGGAGAGGCTGAGGAAGATAAAGAGAAGCCTCAAAAAAACCAAGGTAGCGATGTTACTACGCGGAAAGAACATAGTCGGTTATAGGCACTATTCGGATGACGTGGTTGAGGCGTTCATAAAGAGGTCGTTTGAGAACGGCGTGGACGTCTTCAGGATATTCGATGCGCTGAATGACAGCGATAACCTGAGCAGGGCGATCAAGGTCGCCCGCGATGTTGGCGCAGAGGTTCACGGAGATGTCGTCTACACGGTCAGCCCGATCCATACGGTCGACCATTTTATCGATGTTGCCAAGAAGATTGCCGAATTTGGAGTCGATGCGATTAGGATAAAAGATATGGCAGGACTCTTGGCCCCGAGAGCAGCTTATGACATAGTGAGGGGTATAAAGAAAGAGACAGGATTGCCGGTCGGGCTGCATTGCCATTATACGTGCGGGCTGGCATCGCTCTCATATATAAAGGGCATAGAAGCAGGAGCAGAGTTCATCGATACGGCATTATTCCCCTTTGCGTTTGGCGCATCACAGCCCGCAATCGAAACCATTTATGAGGCGCTCCGGGGCAGTGGACTTCTTGCTCACCTCAATATAGAGCACATCAACGAGGCGGCAGATTATTTCGAAAGAGTTAGAGAGAATTACAAAGGATATGCGTCTGAAGCCACCGACAGAATCGATCCGCGTGCCCTGAGGCACCAGATACCGGGAGGTATGCTCTCAAACCTCGTAATCCAGCTCAAGGAGTACAATGCCTTATCTAAGATGGATGCGGTTCTTGCAGAGGTCCCAGAGGTCCGCAGGGATTTGGGTTATCCGCCCCTAGTAACGCCAATGAGCCAGATAGTTGGAACGCAGGCAGTCATGAACGTCATAACTGGAAAGAGGTATGGCATGATAACAAAAGAGCTGGAAACGTATGTAAGGGGTTACTATGGCAAGCCGCCAGGGACGATAAGCAGGATCCTTTTAGAGAAGGTCGCCCCTGCCCCTCCCCCTAAATTGCCAACCTTAACAGATATTCCAGAGGCGACCAAGATAAGATTCAAAAAGGAAGAAGATGCACTAACATACCTCCTCTTCCCTCAACTAGCGATGTCCTTCTTCAAAGGAGAGATCAAGAAGATGGAGCCTGAGGAGGAATATGGGAAACGTAAGGAGGTCAAATGGTTCAAGATAAAAATTGGAGAGGAAGAGATCGAAGTGAAGATTGAGGGGCAGGATTAGGCTTCGTAGCGTGCGCATTGTAAGGGAGGTTATAGTTTATTAGTAAAGTATGTTAATAGGAAGGGCATCAAACTAATCAAAGATGGGTGTTATTATGGACCTCGAACTGCTTAAGAGGCTTAGTGAGGCACCAGGCGTTGCTGGCTTTGAATACGGTGTGCCAGAATTGATCAAGAGAGAGCTGGCGGGTGCTGTTGACAGGCTATGGGAAGACAAGTTTGGCAACCTTTATGCAGAGAAGGGCAAAGGAGAGAAGACGTTGATGATGACGGCCCACACAGACGAGATTGGACTTGTTGTAAAGTATGTTGACGAGAAGGGGTTCATAAGGTTCGCCAAGCTGGGAGGGATCGCCGATCACGTATTGCTGTCTCAGAGGGTGTTCATACACGGCATGAAGAGGCGCCTGCCTGGCGTGATAGGATGCAAGGCATTTCATATGATGAAGGAGGATGAGCGAAAGCAACTAATAACCTACGACATGATGTTCATTGATACAGGAGCGAGTAAGGAGCAGCTCAAGTCGTATGGCATAACGATAGGTACGCCGATAACCCTAGACCGACAGATGACGGCGCTTGAGAACGATCTATTTGTTGGAAAAGCAATGGATGACAGGGCAGGATGCTGCGCGCTTGTGGAGGCCTTGAGGCTAGCAGACCCTAAGAACAGAGTTGTCTGTGTCTTTACGGTCCAGGAGGAGGTTGGGTTGAGGGGAGCCACGATGAGCGCAAATGCTATAAAACCGGACTTTGGTTTGGCAATCGATACGACAATCGCCGGCGACCATCCGGACATATCCGAGCATGAATCGTCTATAAAGATAGGAAAAGGACCCGCCATAGTTGTTGCTGATGGGAGGAAGGATTCATTGCAAGGAGGGCTAATATCAAACCCCCTCTTGAGGGGATGGATAATGGAGGTTGCTGAAAAGGGAGGTATTGAGTTCCAACTTGAGGTACTTGAGGGGGGAACGACCGATGCTGCTGCGATACAGCTTGCACAAGTAGGCATCCCATCGGCCGCCATATCGATACCTTCGAGGTATGTCCATAGCTTCAGCGAGGTTATATCGAAGAAGGATCTCGAAGAGAGCACTAAGCTCTTGGTAAGATTGATGGAAGAGAAGATACCTGTTTAGAGTGTTTATAATGCCAGCAATCGGGAGCCTCTATTTAGAGGAGATATTAGAGTATAACAAGAAGGGTAAGATCAGTAACGATATAATCAAAAGCGTTTACGAGAGGCTCCCCTGCCTTGAAAAGGCGATCAATGATGTGGAGATTGCATCAGCCATCAAGTATCCGCCAATATATGTTGATCCTTTATTGAAGATAATCAGTTATCCAGCTTCAGAATACTCAAACGGCGTAATTTATGCCCTCTCAAACATCAGGCAGTTTGGAGAGTGTTATAAGCTATGCGTAGACCTGTCGCTACCATTCTTACTCTATGCCCCTGAAGAAACATTACGAGCATGTGTAGCGCATGAGTTCCTTCACTATGTATTCATCTCGATTGCGATTGGTAATAAGCAATTGATGAGTCTATCCTCAGAAGGGGTGGACATCCCCGAGGCGCACATAATATTTGATGAAACCCATACCGTGAAGGCTGAAGATTGGCTCAACAGCAGAGAGCTACAAGAGATAGTGCACAAGGTGTTCTCACCAGTCGTAAAAAACCACGAGCTCGAGATGTCGATAAAGGATAGATGGATAAAGCTTGGATTACCTTTGGTGCAGATCTCTGCGGATGAGAACAAAGTAAAGATTCCAATTCTTGAGATCGACAGGATTCCACTAGATATAAATATTTTAGAGAAGGCACGGAGAATTTCGCAAACGGCCGCGCAGAAGGGTCAAGTCTTTTAAGCGCACATATTCGGATTATAGAATGGAATGAAGAGGCGTATGTCTGGCATGAAACATAAGATCAGGGATGAGAGGCTTTCAGATAATGGGGGGCGTCTTTTGAAATGGGCAGAGGACCATATGCCTGTATTGATGAGCATAAAGAAGCGATTTGGGGTAGAGAAACCCCTCGACGGCATTCAGATCGTAGCTTGTTTGCATGTGACGAAGGAGACAGGGGTTCTAGTAAGGACGCTCATGGCAGGCGGTGCAAGAGTTGCTTTGACGGCGTCGAATCCGCTATCAACTCAGGACGAGGTGGCAGCGGCGCTTGTCAATGATGGGGCAAATGTCTTCGCGTGGAAAGGGCAGACCAAGGACGAGTATTATGATTGTATCAATAAGGCACTGACTTTCAATCCACAGATAACAATGGATGACGGCGCAGACGTCGTCACCAAGATTCACTCAGACGCAGATATGAAGTATAGCATAATGGGAGGGACTGAGGAGACGACGACTGGCGTAGTCAGGCTTAAAGCGATGGCGGCAAAGGGCATACTCAAGTATCCGATTATCGCAGTAAATAATGCCGAGACAAAGTGGGACTTCGACAACATCTATGGCACAGGACAGAGCACGATAGACGGCATACTCAGGGCGACAAACACGCTCATCGCTGGAAAGAAGTTTGTGATCGCAGGATATGGGCATTGTGGCAAGGGATTGGCCAATCGAGCGCGCGGAATGGGGGCGCACGTAATCGTGACCGAGGTTGATCCCATGAAGGCACTCAAGGCCGCAATGGACGGATTTGAAGTCATGCAGATGAACGAGGCTGCAAAGGTTGGAGATATATTCGTAACCGCCACAGGCAACAAGAATGTGGTTACAAAAGAGCATACTGCTGTCATGAAAGATGGTGCAGTATTGGCTAACACCGGGCACTTCAATGTCGAAATTGACGTAAAAAGAATAATAGAGAGCGCAAGGAGCCGGCTCCAAATAAGGGATTATGTCGAGGAGCTCACATTAGAGAGCGATAAGAAGGTGTATTTGCTTGCAGATGGCAGGCTCATCAACCTTGCTGCCGCTGAGGGGCATCCTAGCGAGGTCATGGACATGAGCTTTGCTAACCAAGCGCTAGCGGCAGAGCATATACGCCACAACGCGGAGATGCTCAAGCCGATAGTATATGATGTCCCTAAGGAGATCGATGCGCACATCGCCAAGCTGAAGCTCGAAACAATGGGAATAAAGATTGATAGGATGACAGAAGAACAGGAGGAGTATGTTAAGGGATGGTCTGAAGGGACGGAATGACCTCGTTTTTTATCATAATGCGTTAAATCGGATTTGCAAAATTTTTTCAGGGTTCTTATGAACAGCCAGCAGATTATAATAATAATCCTTTTAACTCTTACAATACAATTCACAGTGCGCAGAAGGTGAAACATTGACAGAGCAGATCATCTATATAGATGGAAAATACCTGCCCAAGAGTAAGGCGGTCATCTCGGTTTTTGACCATGGATTCCTCTATGGAGACGGCGTATTCGAAGGCATAAGAGCATACAATGGCTCCATATTCAGACTCAAAGAGCATATAGATCGCCTGTACGAATCGGCAAAAACAATTATGCTTGATGTTCCTATGATGAAGGGAGAGATGGAAGAGGCAGTCATCGGTACCATGAAAAGGAACAGCCTCAAGGATGCGTACATACGGCTGATAGTGACAAGGGGTATTGGCGACCTCGGGCTGGACCCCAGAAAGTGCCCCAAATCTTCAGTAATAGTGATCGCCGGAACAATTAACCTAATGCCCAAAGAAGCAGTTGAGAATGGAATAAAGACGGTAATCACGTGGGTCAGAAGAGACCCGATCGATGGAACGTCACACGAGGTAAAGTCGCTCAATTACCTCAACAGCGTGCTCGCCAAGATCGAAGCAAATAACGTAGGTGCAGATGAGGCGATATTCCTTAACCCGCAAGGGTATGTTTGTGAGGGAACCGCGGAGAACCTATTTATTATAAAGAAAGGACGTGCGATAACGCCGCCCACATATACTGGCGCACTTCCAGGGATCACACAGATCGCCGTCATAGAAGTAGCATCCAAGATGGGAATAAAGGTCGAGATTAGACCGATAACGGCACATGAGCTCTTCAACGCGGATGAGGTGTTCTTCACCGGCACCGCCGCAGAGATAGCCCCAGTAACCACAATAAACGGTAGAGTCATCGGAAGGGGCAAGGCAGGCGAGTTCACAAAGAGGCTAATAAAAGAGTTCCCAGCGTATGCGTCTGACCCGGCCAACGGCACTTCATGCATCTAATCGGGTGGAATGCCCACTCCTTTTTTATGCTTTCCACCAGTTGAAGACGTAGTAGTATATCCTCTGCTGAAGGCGGTCAATGGTGGCCAGAACGAATTTCTTGCGCACTGTGTGCGATAGGCGCCCCGCCCGAACTATCTCGATAGGGCCTACCTCTGCAGAATTGGGCAGAACGTGTATTATGTATGGAGCGTGATCTATCCCAGGACCTTGCCTATAAACCGCAAAATCGGCTCCAAACTTTAGAGCTGGCCTCACGATGTATTCCTTGTCACGGAGGTCTTTGTAAACCATGTACAAATCATCGAATAAATGGTAGCTCTTCCTAGAGAGGCAGAGTAACTCTTCGTTTTGGATGATCCGCCCGCCCTTTCTGACTTTCAGAATCCCCCGTTGATTGAGCAGCATGGCCTCGAAGAGGGAAAGTTCGAGCTGGGTATTGACCTCAGAGATATCCTTTGGCTTGTGGACGTTAACAGGCTTCCCGAAGAAGCCCGCTTTATAAAGCGCCGCGCCCTTTTCCTTTGAAAGGACTAGCACCCTCGAACCAAATAGCTCCGCTTCAATCTGATCTATCCCATCCATGAGATCAACCCCAACTTATAAAAGAGAAAAGGAATATCAAGTAGTAAAAACTCGCCTCGTTCATATAGATGTTTGCAAAGTGAGTTCAAATTGAAGCTGCATATAAGCATAACCAACATAATGATTCTGGTTGGCGTGACAATCTTCTCCGCCTACCTATATTTTGTTGGTTTTTGGCAGGTTGTTGAAATCATTAAAGGGCTCGATATCAAGATAGCGCTATTTGCCATAGCGATTGATCTGATCTGCATATCACTGTTTGCACTAAGTTGGAAGGTTCTGCTGAAGAGTCCGAGTATAAAGCTGAAGGATTCGTTCATCATTGTATTGGTAAGCATCTTTGGGGATATGATGATACCAACGGCATCCGTTTCGGGCGAGGTGATGAGGATATCGCTGACGACGAAGAAGACCAAGCTCAATCTGAGCGAAGTGGCGGCAAGCGTATTGATGCACCGATTGGCGCTTGGCATCACGTTCGGGATAGTGCTGGGAGTAAGCATCACCATGCTACTCGTAACTCAGACGCTCAATTTAGCAGCGCTTTCCATCTTCATATTCATAGGAGTCGTAGTGATTATCCTCGGCGGCATGGGCATCCTTGCAACGGTAAACATCTGCAAATTTAAGAAGATTGCAGAGGTTTGCCTTACAAAGATGGCAGGCATCATCCACCATTTCAGACCGAGTTTCCGCCTTGAAAACGCTCTGCTAAGGATGGAAAGAGGGTTGGAGGGGATCCAAAGGACGGTTAATGGAATAAGCAGAGGCAGAATATTGCTATCGACCATGCTGCTCATAGCAAGGTGGTTTATAATGGCATCGATACCCTATCTCATGTTCGTTTCACTAGGATATCAGACATCGTATTGGATTGTCCTTACCGTTTCAATATTTGTCTCAATGGTTCAGATGATACCGGTCGGCATACCGGGCATGGTAGGTGTGATGGAGGTGTCGATGACGACTTTTTTCATTGGTTTTGGAATACCAACAGACATCGCGGCATCGTCTACAATACTTACGCGCCTAGTCATGTTCTGGTTCGAGCTTTTAATCAGTGCATCGGCAGCGTCGTTTCAGGGATTGAGTGACTTGATAGCAAAGGCAAGAAACACGAATGGCATAATGGAGCACACTAAAGCGGATATGCAGATTCACGCCACACGGTGAAGGGCAAGGACTCGTGCGTCATCAGATGCGTCTTCCATTACATCAGTCATATGCTCAAGCATGCTTAGGAGGTCGCGAATCGTCAGAAGCCGCTCAATCTGTTTTACTTCAACTAGTGCTTTGAAGTCCAATTCCTGATAGAGTTGGTCAACCTTTGCCTCACAGAGATGGACGACGCCGACGAGCTTGATCGTGGTGTGAGGGTTCACGGCGAGCGCTAATATTGCGTCTCTTAATTTCTCATAGGTCGCTAGAACCTCGCTTGCTATCGCATTTATGCCATCACTGATAGGCTTGGTTGGAATCCACTTCTGTTCGGAGAGCCTTACCAAAAGGCGCGATATCGATTGTGCGAGCTCAGCCACCTCATCTACCTCGACGACAAGCCTAAGGAAATCTTCTCTATAGAGGATGCCGGGAGCGGCTTTTGTTAGCTGATCGATGAGGCTAATCTTGTATTCATCAGCCTCTTCTTCGAATTTTTCGATTTTTGCATAGTTGGTCCTTAAAGCGGCTGTATCGCCTTCTACATAACTGTCAAACGAATTGACCAGCACGACGATAGCATCCTGCACCTTACGCACATGCTCGGTAAGAACGTCGAGCGATTTTCGGTAGAAGCGGTTCTCGGTCGAATTCATCTCGCCGGAGGTAAGGCTCAACATTGCACACTCCAAAACTCGCGCTAAAAATGTTTGCAGTCTTTAATAAAGATTTAGTGGAGCTTCAGGTGAGAGCGTATGACGTTAAAAAGGGCATCTCCATCGACGGCTGAACATGGAATATGGTTAACCGCCAACCAACGAAGGGCGGAAGTTGCTTAAAACTGCCATCCGCCGAAAAGGCGCAATCGCATGATGCGGCTATCGGCTCGCTGACGGG
>MAGU01000086.1 GCA_001717025.1 Candidatus Methanomethylicus oleisabuli
GAGATGTGTATAAGAGACAGGGTTGAGCCATATGAGGAAGAACGACAGCGCCACCACGAGCAGCCCGGACCATGTCATGGCGGCGGGGTGCGAGTCCGAGACCCTCCCGGCGATTATCCGCAGCATGAGGCTCGCAACCGCCTGTATGCTGACGAAGAGGCCTATCTCGAGGTCGCCGTAGCCTATGACCTTCAGGTAAGCGGAGAGGAAGGTGAGGATTCCCATCCACGCTATTGAGTATACCACAAGGCTGGTGGTCGCGAGCACGAAGTTCCGCTCCTTTAGCCCCTCAAACGAGACGCCCTTGTCCACGGTTACCCGCCGGGGCTCCCCGAAGACGGCGAACGGGATCAGGAGGCAGATGAGGGCGGCTGAAATCCCGAAGGTGGATCGGTACCCGAAGCTCTCGGATAGGAAGCTGCCCAGCGCTGGCCCTACGGAGAAGCCTATGCCCACCATGAGGCTCCTCCAGCCCAGCGCCTACCCCACCTTCCCCTCGGGCGCCATGTCCACGGCGCTTGCCATCGAGGAAGGGACGAAGAGGGCTATGCCAATGCCCTCGAGCAGCCGACCCACTATGATGGCGTTGATGCCGGCGAAGGCGTACAGGACGGCGTACGCGACCACGCCGAATGCCATCCCAAGCAGCATCATCTTCGACCTCGACCACCTGTCGCTCGCTATCCCGGAGAGCGGCCGCAGCACCAGCGCAGACACGGAGATGCTCGAGACGGCTATGCCTATCATGAACGGCTCGGCGCCCACCTCGAGGGCGTAGCGGGGTATCAGCGGCACCACCACCTGGAGGAGCATGAAGAAGAGCATTGTCACTATGTTTATCCGCCACATCTTTGAGGTCAGAGAGCTCGCCCCCGCCTGTTGGGTTTGTTTTTTGATTGATCGATTTCATTTATAGAGTTATAGAGCCTCATCGCTTCGAGGTAAGTCGGAATCGGGGCGGCACTTAATAATCCTTCGGTATGCTGCGCAGTATAAGCATAAGAAAGCGAACGTCTCTGGCATTGGAATGAATCATTCGTTCGTTTCAAGGCTCCAAAGCGGTGGAAAACAGATGTTTTGCCTCAAAATGCGCACGAATGCCACGCCGGAATGCCAAAGTTTATATCTGCATGGAGCATCAGGCAGAGTGGTAGCCGGTTAAATCCTGATTATGGCTTGAAAGCCAAGCCAAGTTAAGTCAGGGTTAGCGAGCTTGGGAGGGTTCATATCAGTGAGTTGGAATCCGAAGACCCTAAGCAGAGGATTCCCAACAGACTGGAAGAACGGAACCGATCTGAGCTGAGCTGAATGGAATGGCTCAGAACTGAACCCTCCCTAGCGGATTACTTTACGGGCATATTATAAAAGCGTTTTTCTTAGGCGGCAGGCTCGACGGGGGCGCCCCCAGCTCCATCGCCTGGTGGCAGGCGATTCCCCGCGGTCGCAAGAGGTTTATATCGATAGAGCGACCACTATTTCAAGTGCATCCTGTGGAGGGTGGGGATTGAAGGATCTTGACGACCTGTTTGAGAAGGTCATGTCGGCGAACATATTCGTCAACAGGGATATCCTGAGGCCGGACTTCATACCAGACGACCTGCCCCACCGCGAGGAGCAGATCAGGAAGCTCGCTGAGATAATGGCGCCGGCACTCAAGGGCTCTAGGCCCTCCAACGTCTTCATCTACGGCGTCCCAGGCACCGGCAAGACCGCCGTGACCAAGTACGTGCTCGGCAAGGTCGACGCGGAGGGGAGGAAGAAGGGACAGACGCTCAACGTGGCGTTCATCAACTGCAAGCAGGACGACACGAACTACAGGGTGATAGCCGACCTCTGCGAGGCTATAGGCGAGAGGGTGCCGTTCACGGGGCTCTCGACTTCTGAGGTGCTCCGGCGATTCATAAGCATCATCGACAGGTCTGACAGGTCGCTCTTCGTGGTGCTTGACGAGGTCGACACGCTGGTCAAGAAGACCGGCGACGACATGCTCTACAAGCTCACGAGGATCAACGACAAGCTGAGCAGGACGAGGATATCGATCGTGGGCATCACGAACGACCTCAAGTTCACCGAGTACCTCGACGCCAGGGTAAGGAGCAGCCTTGGCGAGGAGGAGCTAATATTCCCGCCTTACAACGCGGCGGAGCTGGAGGACATCCTGACGAGGAGGGCGCAGGGCGGGTTCCAGAGGGGCAGGCTCGACGGGGGGGTCATCAAGCTCTGCGCCGCCCTTGCAGCCAAGGAGCACGGAGACGCGAGGAGGGCACTTGACCTGCTCAGGATAGCAGGGGAGCTCGCGGAGAGGGGCGGGGACCAGAAGGTCTCCGAGGTCCACGTCAGGAAGGCGCAGAGGGAGATCGAGAAGGACAGGGTGGTTGAGGTGGTGAGGACGATGCCGCTCCACTCGAAGATCCTCATACTGAGCCTTCACATCCTTTCGAGGCAGAGCTCGAAGGGCGGCACGACGGGCGAGGTGTACGACCTATACTGCGACGTGGCGAAGAAGTTCGGGCTAGAGCCGCTCACGCAGAGGAGGGTCAGCGACCTGATAAACGAGCTCGACATGCTAGGCATCGCCAACGCGAGGGTCGTCAGCAAGGGCAGGTACGGCAGGACGAAGCTGGTCGCGCTCAGCATATCGGACAGGAACCTCCGGGATGCCCTGCAGGGGGATGCCGGGATGAGCTCTATGATTGGGAAGTGAGAGGGTGCCCCTCAAGCGCGTGGTTGCCGTCGGGGGAGGCGCGATCAGGCGGGGAGGTGCCGGCGGGATGGCCCCCATGGCGCTCCTGCTGGCGAGGGGCACGATCCCGGAGCGCCTCAGGATACTGGACGTCCAGGAGGATGGGACTGACGCCACCCCCCGGATCGTGGAGTTCGTGAGGTCCTGCGGGGCGGCGGTCGATGCGCTCATGGCGAGGAGCGTGCCGATAGCCGGCTTCAACTACATCGACGCGAGGGCGGTGCTCGAGGAGTGCGGGGTCCCCTCGGTCTTTGTCCTTGGGGAGGAGCCGGACATGGCTGCCGTCGGCAGGGCGCTCATGGGTCACTTCCCGGACTGGGAGGCGAGGCTGCGCGCGATAGAGGGGGCTGGCCCGGTCCACGCGGTGCGGCTGTGGGGCGGCGATGGGGAGGAGGGGCGCATGCTGATCGAGTGCGTCGGGATCGGCGTGCGCGATGCAGTCGCCCTGGCGATGGGTTTCACGGTCTTCGGCAGGGTCCCGGAGCCTGTGAGAGTTGCATTGATGGCCGCGAGGGCGGTCGGTGAGGTTGCATAGTTTACCCCTGCATTCGTAGGCATTGCTCGCCTATGTTGCACTGACGCCTAAGTAGTAGCAGGGGTTACTGCCGGCGGTCGAGGGTCTCCCGGCGTGAAGGGTGGAGTAGGGAAGTTGAAGTTCATCTCGATCACCTTACCACTCATCAGGTCGAGTATCGGGGCTATGCATGGCTTCGGCACGATGCCGGCGGAGAGCTGGAACTTCGTCTGGGCCTGCCACGTCCCGGAGTTCACGACGGTGATGCCGCGGTAGTTCGCTACGCCCTCGACGTGCACGTGCCCCGCGTGGAAGACGTCAGGGACCGGGTCGATGATTAGCCGGTCTGAGGCCTCAGGCGCCAGCGGCGTCTTCTCGCCGAAGCTCGGGGCGAGGTGCCTCGACTTCAGCAGCTCCACCATGGCGTTCTGCGGGGTCTTGAAGTCGCAGCCGGGCAACAACGGTATCGCATCGTCGAGGCTGCGCCCGTGCGTGAGAAGGAATGTCGTGCCTTCTATATTGACGGTGGCGGGGTCGCCGAGCATCACCACGTTCTTCAGGTCGTAGACGGGCTGTGCGTACTCCCGGTACATCGGCGGCGTCGGGAGAGTGGGGCGGCAGGCGTCGTGGTTTCCCGGGATGACGATGATCCGGATGCGCTCTGGGACCATGGCCAGGTATTCGGCTGCCTGCTCGTACTGCGCGTTGAGGTCAGAGATAAAGAGCTCCTCCTCCTGGTTGGGGTAGATGCCGACGCCGTCCACCAGGTCGCCGGCTATTATGAGGTACTTCACCTGCTCTGCCAGGCGCACGGACCTTCCCTCACCCTCCTCGCAGTTGAGCCACCTCAGGAAGCTCTCGAAGTTCTCCCTCATGAACGTCTTGCTGCCGATGTGTATGTCCGAGGTCAGGACGGCGTAGGCTGGGGCGTCCATATGCACGGAGCGCTGCCTGTACGAGACGTCGGGCCAGATGACGTCATTGGCGATTATCGTCCTGCCTGTCTTGGTGGCGCCCGAGATGCAGACCACCTCGTCGTTGAGAAGCCGGGTGACCTTCTTCTTTAGGGCATCGTCCGACTTGAAGGAGACCCTTACAGAGTCGCGGGTGTCCTCGAGCTCGACCACGGAGGAGCCGTCCTTGAAGTCCCTCTTCGAGGCGACCATGCCTATGACCTTCACCTTCTGCCAGCGCTCCCCATGGGGCAGGTTCGAGACGCTGGTGGCGTCCCGGAGGTCGGCCCTCTGGCGGAGTATCGACTCCATCCGGCTGTACCGGTCGAGGAAGTACTGCTTGAAGTCTTCGATGGTGCCGCCGATGCGCCGGTCCTCGCTTCCGGAGATCACGGCAACGTTGCCCCCGAAGAAGGTAGAGGGGCGGGGTGGCGAGTGCGAGGGGGAGGCGGAGCAGGGGGAGATGGTTGGAGGTTGAGCAGGTGCGGGCATTGTGGCCTGCCTTCGTGTCGGCGCCCGCAGCCTCGCGGAGCCGGTGCCGCCCCTCTTGGACGGCCAGGAGTAGGACCCCGCTGGGGTGTTCGGAGCCGCATCCTTCTGGGGCGCGGCGCCCTCCATCGGCGCGGATCGGTCTTGCGCAGCCTGCCGGTCGAGGAGCGGCCTGAGGTGGGAGGCTTCTATCGCTATCGGCTTGGAGCTGGAGACCTCGAAGGACGACAGCAGCGAGTCGATCGCCGCTGCGGGGTCTCCGAAGTGCCCCAGCAGCTCGAATGCCTCCGGCGTTAGCTGGTAGCCCGAGACGAGCGCCCTCTCGACCGCGCCCTTGATTGACGGTGACAAACGCGAATCCCCCTGAGAGAATGGCGCCGCCGGATTATTAACTATTTTTGGGCAAGTTTAATGAATGGAGTGCCACCAGATAGAGTGTTGTGGGGCATCTCTCATGGAATACCGCAGGCTTCAGATGAGCAAGGGAGGGTCGTTCCTGATCTCGCTCCCCAAGGAGTGGGTGAAGGCCAACGGGCTGACGGGCGGCGCCGTCCTGAGGCTCGAGGCAGGGGAGGGGGGAGAGCTGACTATAAAGGCGGAGTCCGCAGCCGAGGTCGGGAGGGGAATAACGGCGGTCATCAGGGGCGGCGATGGGCTGGAGAGGCAGATCAGGGCGAACTACCTCTACGGGGCAGACACGATAGTCATCGAGCTCGGCAGGAGCATGACCCCAGACGCCAGGGAGGAGGTCAGCACAGCCATACGCAAGCTCGTCGGGCTGGAGATAGTGGAGGAGGACGCGACGAGCATGACGGTCCAGTCGCTACTCCAGCCGGCTTCCATGCCGGTCAAGAGCACGCTGAGGAGGGCATATGCCCTAGCGGCGAACATGCACCGTGAGGCCGAGGTGGCGCTCGTCCGCAGGGATGCGGATCTGGCGGTCTCGGTCGAGAGGCGGGACGACGAGGTCGACAGGCTCTACTTCCTGATGGTGAGGCAGCTCAGGCTTGCGCTCAGGAAGCCTAGCATGACGGAGAGGCTCGGAATAAAGCCCGCCGAGTGCTTGGAGCTGAGGATGGCGGCCAAGTACGTCGAGACCATAGCGGACTACGCGGGGGCGGTCGCCGCCAGCGTGCCCAAGCTGGCCAGCGAGGACCCTGGCAAGGATACGATGGATGCCATCGCGAGGCTTAGCGGTGTCGCCTACAGGGTCCACAACAACGCGGCCCAGGCGCTCTTCAGGCAGGACGTAAAGCTCTCTGAGGCGGTGCTTGCGGAGAACAGGCAGCTGGGACAGGCACTCGCTGCCGTGAACGAGCTCCTCACGACAATGCCCCCGAGGCTCGCCGCGCTGCTGGACTCGATAGCGATCTACTTCTACCAGATAGGGGAGCAGGGCATAGACCTTGCGGAGCTCGTCAGCGGCGCCACTGTGTGAAGGAAAACCATATTTGAGAAGGGCACTTCTTTTGATAGGATAGCGGAGGGAAGCACATGCAGGAGCTCGGGAGACACTTCATTTTGGAGCTGTTCGGATGCAGCGTCAAGGCGCTCGACGATCTTGAGGGCATAAGGAAGGCAATGCTCAAGGGAGCGGTTGAGGCTGGCGCCACGGTAGTGGGCGAGGTCTTCCACAGGTTCTCTCCGCAGGGAGTGACGGGCGTCGTCATAATAGCCGAGTCACACTTCTCGGTCCACACATGGCCAGAGTACGGCTATGCAGCAGTGGACCTGTTCACATGCAGCTCCACTACAGATCCTGACAAGGCGTTCAAGAGGATAGACGCGTTCCTGAAGCCGAAATCATCTACGGCCATTGAGCTCAAGAGAGGAATGTTTGCGGAGGGTAAGCAATGAGCATGGGATGGAAATGGTTTATAGAGTATCAGACTCCCCACAGCGCGCATATGCACGGCATCAAGGAGGTAATCCACAGCCGGAAGACCGATTACCAGCAGATCGACATTGTTGATTCAGAGGAGTACGGCAGGATGCTTCTGCTGGACGGAAAGGTCCAGTCCACGGTGAAGGACGAGTACTTCTACCACGAATGCCTGGTCCACCCGGCACTGCTGTCCCACCCTGAGCCGAAGGACGTGCTCATAATAGGCGGCGGCGAGGGAGGCACGTTGAGGGAGGTGCTGAAGCACCCCAGCGTCAGAAGGGCAGTTATGGTCGACATCGATGAGGGGGTTGTAGAGGCATCCCGGAAGTATATGCCAGATCTCTCCAAGGGAGCGTTCGACGACAAGAGGACGGAGCTCGTGATAGGTGACGGCAGGAAGTATGTCGAGGAAGGCAAGGGCAGGTTCGACGTCGCAATCATGGACCTGACTGACCCGCTCGAAGGTGGGCCGGGGGCGCTGCTCTACACGAGGGACTTTTACAAGATGGTGCGCAAGATGATGACGGGCGCTGGGATAATAGTCACACAAGCCACGTCGACCTACTACAGCAGCTACTGCTTCGCCACGCTGCACAACACCATGGCGGACGCGTTCGGGAGGGCAGGAGGGTACCATGTTTGGGTGCCGGCGTACGACTCCATGTGGGGGTTCACCTACAGCGCTTTGGGGCGCGACCCGAAGTCGATGACGGCGACGGAGATCGATACGGAGCTGGAGAAGAGGGGGATCAAGGACCTCAGGTATCTGGATGGAAAAATGTACAGGACCCTCTTCGTGTTGCCGAAGGACCTCCTGAAGGAGATTGCAGGGTGCAGAAGAATAGCCACGGACGCTGACCCGACGTTCATGCCGATCTGAGCGGCATTTAGCCTTTTGTTTACCGCGAGGATGCTGTTGCGTCGAGGCGCGTCGGCACTGCATGGTTGACCGAAAAAATTCAAAAAGACCAGAGCCCAGCGAGATCTCGACGGACCAATGCGGCTGGGCTTGACCGCGGCAATCCCCTACCGAAGCAGAAAGGGCGCGTGATGCGCCCTACTACAGCTTCTTGAGCTTCTCTTTACCTTCGTTCAGCTTTCCCTTCAGCTTCTCGTTTTCTTCCTTTGCCTTATCTTCAAGCTCTTTGTTCTCTTCCTTCCACTTCTCGCGGTCTTCCTTGGTCTTCTCCTTTAGCTTCTCGTGCTCCTCCTTCCACTTCTCCTTGAACTTTTCGTGGTCCTCTTTCGCTTTCTCTTTCAGGTCCTTGTGCCCTTCCTTGAACTTCTCGTGCTCTTCTTTTCCCTTCTCCTTTAGCGCTTTGGATTCTTCCTTGAGCTTCTCTTTGCTTTCCTTTGCCTTTTCCCTCAATTCTTTGAAAGCCACATGAATCGCCTGATAAGATATTGTCCGCAACGGATAAAAACTATTAGTTCAACTCGGATAGGGGCCGTCGCTGGGTCGAGCGTAAAGGAATTCGGAACGGCAAGCTATCCTAAAAAGCTTTTAAAGTAATCAAATATTAGTCTCATTAAAGCCGAGGTGGCTGAGCGGTTAAGGCGCCGGCCTTGAGTTCCGGCGGTCCCGGGCAGGCAAGCCGGTTCCCTTTTGGGGGAGCAAGGGTTCGAATCCCTTCCTCGGCGCCACCCGTTTAGTCTGGAGGAGGGTCTGAAGAGGGCGGCGCCCAACTAATTCTGTTTGTCAGGGAGCCTTATCGTGAATGTCGTCCCATTCCCCACGGCGCTCTCCACGTTGATCGTGCCACCTTGCAACTCGACCATCTTCTTGACCACGACCAGCCCCATGCCCGTCCCATTCGCCTTGGATGTGAAGAGCGGTTTGAAGAGGTTTGTCATCGCATTCGCGCCTATGCCGCAGCCGGTGTCTGAGACGCTTATCGTGACCGCCCCGTCCTCCCTGTCGGTCGATATCTTCAGCGTCCCCCCGCCCGGCATCGCCTGGATAGCGTTGCTGACCAGGTTGGAGACGGCCCTCATCAGCATGTTGCCGTCCGCGAAGATGCTCTTCGCGCGGAGGTCGGTCACCACTTTGATATTATCTGGGATCTCGGAAGGGAAGGAGTCGGTTATGATTTGACATAGGTCGGATGTGGCAGGCATCGGCACCATATTCCTTGCGAAGTCCTGCAGGTCCGAGACGATCTTGTTCATATAGGCGAGCTGGCGCCGGATCGTCTCGATGAGGGCCGGCAGCCCCATCATCTTGGCGGTCTCCTGGAACTCCCTCGGCGCGCGCTTCATCTCCATCTCACAGATGTAGAATGCGTTCACGATAGCTTGGAGAGGGTTGCGGAGGTCGTGGCCCACCATCGTAGCAGTCTCGCCTATTGCCGCCAGCCGCTCCTTCTCGCGCAGCTGCGCCGTCCTCTCCTCCACCGTCCTCTCAAGCTCCTTGGAGTAGCTCACCAACTCAGCCTTTGCCTTCTTCTGGAGAGTGATGTCCCTCACCAATCCGATGATCGAGCGAGAGCCACTGCCGTCCTCGATTGCAGATGCGGATATGTTGGCTTCGAATGTCGAGCCGTCCTGGCGCTTCAGCTCTACCTCAAAAGAGAGGGGGAACTTGAACGCGGATTGCCCGGCTGCGAAGGCGCGGTCTGCCAGTTCGCGGATCCTTTGCGCATCGTTGCCGGAGACTAGGTCGAAGGCGCTCGTGCCGATGATCTCTGACGGGTCTCCAAAACCTGTGATCTCGGCGGCCCGGTTGTTCGCGAGGAGGATCTCCCCGGTGGGGCTGACATGGAATATAGCATCGGGGCACATTTCTATCAGAAGGCGGCAATTTTTCTCGCTCTCTGCTAGGCGCCTCTCGATCATCTTGTAATGGGTGATGTCCCTGCTGATTCCGAGGATCGCCACGACCCCCCCATCCAGAATTATTGGGGCCTTTATCGTCTCGAAGAATCGTTCACGCCCGTTTGCGGTTTCGCGCTCCTCGACCTTGATCGGCGCCCCCTTCTGGAGGACCAGCTCATCGCTGGCCAAGCAGGCATCCGCCAGCGACGGGGACAGGAGCTCCGCGTCGGTCTTACCTATAACGGACTCCTTAGGGAGGGAGAGGAAGTCGCAGTAGGCGCTGTTCGCGAAGACGTGGATGCCCCGACTGTCCTTCGCATACACTAAATCGGGTAGCGCGTCAAGGATCTTCAGTGCGCCCCAATCAACAGACGTGTTCCTTGCCCCCAGCAATGTGCCATCACCATGCCACTTTCACGCCCCCGACCGAGGCTGGGCTGCATTGTAGTACATTATGATCATAGGCAACTGTTGCACAGTTACTGCCAGCTCAAGAAGATTAATCAATCATAGCACTATTTAATTTTTTCTAATTTAAAATTACAATATGCATCTGATTCCCATTGGCGGGAGAGGTAGGCGCTCGGTTACGGCTAGGGCTAGGGCTAGGGTCCGGCTCACAGGGTGGACCTGAGGCGCGAGATCGCCCATTCCCGGTCCAGCGCCATCAGCAGCGGACCGAGCCTAGGGCCCCTCTCCGACCCCAGGAGGGCGCGGTAGACGGCGGAGAATGCCCTGCCCATATCGAGGTTGAGCGACCTTGCGGTGTTGAAGACCTCGTTCTGCATGTCGTCCTCGTTCATGTCGCGCTCGAGCATCGAGATCACCGCCTCGATGAAGCGCCGCTCGGTCTCCGATGACGCCCGGTATGAGGGGGCTGCTGACGAGATCTGGAACTTGAGGCGCGGCGGGGCGTAGGATGCAACCCAGTTCTTCGCCATCGAGAGCCTTGCCTTCAGGTCGCCCAGCTCGGCCTCCGTGAGCGACCCCCGCGAGTATAGCCTTGCGGCGTAGGACGCCGACTTTGAAACGACCTTGCCCCACCCGAGGAGCGGCTCTAGCTGGCACGTGGTGACTGCGAAGCGGTACGGGAGGCGGGCGGGGAGCGACTCTGGCCGGCTGCCCACAGTGCACATCGCGTATAGGTCCTCAAGGTAGGCGCGCGTCTCAACCCCCGCAGGCTCCTCGGCGCGGTAGGCGATCCGCTCCAGCCTGTCGAAGTTGTCAACTATGTCCGGGATCCGGTCTGGCAGGAAGGCAATGTGGCGCATCGGGTCGACTGAGAGTATCATGTACCTAAGCGCCTCAGGCGGCGCCACCCTCAGCCACTCCATCGGCGTGAACGTGATGCCCTTGTGGGTCTTCATGGCGTGCTCCCCAAGGGTGAGCCACTCGTAGGAGACGCGCAGCGGGCCCCGGTAGCCGAATATGCGCTGGCAGACCGCGAGCCCCATGTCGTACGCGCCGTCCTTGACGCAGTGGTCCTTTCCGGCAGGCTCGCACGTGACCTTGAAGACGGCCCACTTGGCGGTCCAGTCGACGCGCCAGCTGAGCTTTAGCCTTAGGTCTGAGATCCTGCCGGTACCCTCGTAGCCGCAGCTCGTGCATGAGTAAGAGATCTCGTCCCTGTCGAGGTCCCACGCCGCGACCCTGTTCGGGGCGACGTCCTTCTTCTTTGAGGCTATCTTGCCGCACCGCTCGCAGACGACCATCACCGGGTTCCAGACGTCGGTGGAGCCCTCCTCGTCATCCGACTGTATGAACTCCCTCCTTATTGCGCGCAGGTCATCGAGCCTCCGCAGGACGGTCCGCACCGCGCCCTTCATCTCCGGCTTCGCGTAGAGCTCGTGGGAGTAGATGATGTTGGGCGAGAGCCCGAGCCTCTCCTGGCATGCGATGAACTCCTCGGCGAAGTGGTGGGCGTAGCTGGCGTGGCAGCCGAACGGGTCCGGGACGTCGGATAGGGGCTTTCCGATGTGCTCCTCGAAGCCCTTGGGGACCTGCAGCCCGGCGGGTATGGACTTGATCGGGTCGAATGAATCGACTATGAAGTTGAACGTCGAGTCGTAGCCGCGCCGCCTTAGCTCGCGCTCGATGGCGCTGCAGATGAACTGCTCCCTCTCGGCGCCTATGTGTATCGGTCCTGACGGCGTCTTCCCGGTGTGGATCACTATGCGCTCGTCATTGCGCGCAAGGATCTCGTCGACGACCCCCCTTATCCAGTGGCCGCCCTCCAAGGAGGACACTCAGACCATCCCCGAGAACCTGCGCTTCACCTCGCCGCAGCCGCCCTCCTTCTTCGCGGCAACGACCTTGAACGGCGAGACCTCCAGGGGCAGGGTCTGCACCTCGACGCCCATGCAGTCGCGGAGTATGTCCTTCGCGGCGAAGAGGACCTTGTCGCTCATGGTCGCGTCGGTGCTGTCCGCGAGGTGGACGGCGAGCGCCTCTAGCGTCTGGGGCGCGATCGGGCCGTTGTCCCCGTGATGCGCCGCGACGGCGTGGATGACGTCGAGCGGGAACCGCCTAGCGTAGAGCTCGCCTATTATGAGCGACATGTGGTCGAGGCGCTCCCCCAGGCGTGAGGTCGTGTACTTGCCGGGGTAGACCTCGTTATATGTGACGTGCTTGAAGAGGTCGTGCAGCAGCGCCGCCGCGATGACCGTGTCCCGGTCGACCTTGACGCCATATACCTCCTCGATGATGTCTGAGAGGCAGAGCGCGATCTTCGCGGTCGAGTAGGTGTGCACCACGAGCCCGTTCTCGTAAGAGTGGTGCCGCCTCTTGCTGGCCGGGGACTTGGCGAATGCAGTGTACTGAGAACCCTCGGTTTCGATCATGGAGAGCCTGGGGTCACGCAGCATGGCGACGACCTTCTCCCGGAGTTCAGCGTCCTTGATTCCGCCGGCGATGGCGAGCAGGTTATCATCTTTCACCTATGTCACGACCTTCACCATTGAATTACGCGGGTTGTATTTAAATTTGAGACGGTAGCGTTAGATTTATCTATTTAATCGTGCGCCTATTATAAAAGCGGAAGCGCGGGGATTCCCAAGCCAGGTCAAAGGGGTAGGACTGAGGCTCCTATGTCGAAGGACTTCGAGGGTTCAAATCCCTCTTCCCGCACCATTCTCCGGATGCCATCAAAAGGCCATCAGACCGGCATTTTTGTGGTTCCGGTTACAGTATAAATTGAAGAGATGCCTGCCGCAATAACCTCGAACGCCGTTGCTTTATCGAATAGTGTTCCGAGATTTATCAGGTCCTTGAAATTTGAGGGAAAATCTTCGCCACCATCTAAAGTTGATTGTGGTGAAACAACATGCTGGGAATTGTGGCGGCTAATGGATGTAACTAAGCTTTTATTATGCAGGAATGTTGGCTGGCCGCATCAACTTCAGCTGAACCCTGAGGGGTAGTTGCAATAGGGGAGAGTCTGTTAGGATATAAGTGGCGCGGCATTCTATAGTAATGCCGCAGTTGAGACCGGAAATGGCCTGAAACGGCAAATAATGGAGGCTTTGGGCGGAACGAACCCGAAAGGGGGAGGGAAGCTCAGGGAATCTGTTTGTCGCAACGGCAGGATGCAAGGATGGGAATGATCCAGAGTGCCTGGAATAATTTGGGCGCTGCGATCCGCGGAAAGTCTTTGCATGGGATTGATGTAGGACGATAGTCCACCATGGATGGATGTTCGGAAGACGTCGTTCTCCCTAGAATTCGGTTTCAATTGTGGTATTTTTCCATTTTCAAGAATCCATAAGCTCTTGTCAGTTGCAGTAAAAACTGTTGAGCGCCTTTAAACGTAATCGGAGCAATAAAAAGACTAATCCGGATGAGCTTTAGTACTGATTTTGAAGTCTAACAATTGTACATGATATTAAAGGAGTTCACTAATCTTCTTACCAGCTTCATATAACTCAACATTAGTTACGCCACTCTTCCCTGTTAAAAATCTGTCAAACCATATTGCTTTAAAGCCGATAAATTCGCCTAAGTGCACATTGAGCTTTTTATTTACTTTCAAAGTGCTTTGGCTTGTAAATTGGATGCCCTCGATCAGAGGTGGTTCCATGAGTATCGATCTGAAACATGCCCCATTGATGAATACCCCCTTAGGCTTGCATCGTCTTATCAATTCGCAGAGAGTAAGGAGATAGGGCATTATCAAGGCTTGACGTTCATCAGAGCCAATGTGCAACTTAATCCCTGAAGAGTGGTAGGGAATCAGATCAACATTCACTAAATGCTTCGACAATAGTTCAAATCTGGCATTCCTATTAAGAGGGAAGTCGCTCCCAACCATTCCAGCTAGGAAGACCGCAAATCTTGAGTAGTATGGGCTTGCTATGCGACTCTTGCCAAACCATTCAAAGAATTTGAGGTATGTTGACTCCCATCCTAACTTATTGTAAATGGCACGTTCAATTTGGTCTCTCCCTTCGGTAAACCCCGGATTTATGCCCAATAGACAAAAATCAGCCTTTTCTATATCACCTGCAAAGAAGCATGGCGGATAATCTGAAATCAATGGCTTATCGAGAGCAAATATCTTACTAAATTTTTCAGCATTCATGCAAATGTTGTTTTCAGTAAAGTACGCATACTCTTCTGCGACTAGTTTAGGCCATTTTTGGGAAACAGGCATAGTTACCAAAATAGGATGTGCTTTTTCAACTAGATAACTTCTTTTTTTACAGTCGTTCTCAACGCTTTCAACCGCAATAACTCGTATAATCCAACCTTATTTATATCAAGTTTTCTACAATTAAATATAAATCTACATTACTGATATAATATATAGATGACAGATGCTGAAAGGGATTGGTTTCCTGAAGACGCATTCATGCGAACTTACCCGGCAGCAATACCAGTACATCATCGCCTCCTTCTTATCGTCGGTCAACGGCTCGGAGATAAAATCCAGCCAGCTTGAGGAACCGGCAGAGCGCTACTTCCAAGGGAACCGCAATTACCAGTCGGATGTAGAGAATTACTTCACGACGATGGTGGGAAGGCCTCCAAAGTCTGTCCAGAACCATCTGGCAGTGATACGGACCTTCCTTGTCGAGAACGAGGTCGAACTCCCACTCCGCTTCTGGAAGAGCCTCAACCGGAGGAGAAGGGGAGCCGCGCATTGACGATCGACCGGGTCCCGACGACAGAGGAGCTTAAGCGGATAATCCAGCACCTTCCTCTCAACGGAAAGGCACTGCTGATGGTCCTCGCGTCCTCCGGCATGCGGATAGGTGAGGCAACCCAGCTCAAACTCTCCGATGTTGACCTTACCAGAAACCGCCTTTCGCCATCACCGCAACCTGTGCGTTGACGTCAAAACTGCCCGCCCAAAACGTGAAGTTGTAATCGCCGGGCTGCAGTAGCATCCATCCGCTGTTGTATGTCGTCTGCCCTCCTTGGGCAGCGTCGTGGATCCACAGCGTGCTGTTGCCGGAAATGATGGAGGCTCGCCAAATTGCGTTCCCGCCACTGACTGTTATGACGACCTGAACTTGGCTATCAAGCGCCGGGACCGTGAATTGCTGTTCCTTTACGTCGGCGCCGATCGTGAAGGATACCGGGAAGCTCACCACATTTCTTGGATAAGTCCATGCGGCGTATGCACCCACCGCAACAACGATCACTGCGACGATCGCCAATGCAGTAGCCTTGCTTGATGCCATTTAATTACCTCCAATAAGCAGTATTTGGATAGATTATAAATTCGTTTCTATTGGGATAGCGATTTTCGACGAATGCGAATCGCCGCCGCCATTGGAATTTGACTTCGCTAAGCTGGCTGGGGAAGATTGCGCAGTACTGTGAGGCGCGACGGGGGTCAACAAAGGTCAAGTTTTTGATGCAATAACTTAATGAAAACGGGATGCTGTTTAAGAAGATGGACTTTTAACGAGCCCCTGTCACATCTTTAGCAGTGACTTTTCATGTTTGGCTCTGAGGGTGGTCTGCGACCCATCGGCGAGCTGATCTCGCTGAAGGGGAAGAGGGCGCTGATAACCGGCTCCGCCGCCGGCATCGGGAGGGCGATGGCGTACAGGTTCGCGGAGGCAGGGGCGAGGAGCCGGACGTCCTGATCAACAACGCTGGGGTCTACCCGGTAAGGGACTACCTTGAGGTCGACGAGGAGTTCCTCAGAAGGGTCTTCGACATCAACTTCAACTCGGTCTTCTGGATGTGCTAGCGCATGATCAAAGCGAGGCAGGAGCAGGGCGGCGTCATAGTCAACATCGGCTCCATCGAGGCCATCCTACCGTTCAAGGAGGGGCTCGCCCACTACACGACCTCGAAGGCCGGCGTCATAGCGCTGACGAGGGATTTGGCGAGGAGTACGGCAAGAGGTTCAGGGTCAATGTCATAGTGCCCGGGGGGATCGTCACGGAGGGGACCAAGAACGTCGCGAAGGACCTCCTGAAGCTCAAGGTCGGCATCACAGGGGACGGGGTCAAGTTCAACGCCCGGCTGCCTATCGGGAGGTTTGGGAGGCCCGACGAGGTGGCGCTCGTGCTCTCCAGCTACGTCAACGGCGCCATCGTCGCCGTGGACGGCGGATTCCTCTCGTCGTGATCCCACGCTCCGGCGCGCTTCCGCAAGGGACGCGATTGGTGCATGAGCGATAGCTAGGATGGATTGTTGGACCTGATCGCGCGGTGGTTGAAGCAATACAAAAACATATTATAGAGGGATTGAGAGCAGGATTGCTTGTTGTTGGTGTCTGCTGTTTATGGCTACCGTTAAGCCACTTAGGTTGATGTACCTCGATGCGTTAAGGGGCGTCGCGATATTAGTGATGATACCGCTGCACCTGTTCCTGTTCGGCGGCGGGCTCGTCGAGATGTTTGGAGGCGGAGGCGGGGGAGGGGGCTTAAGCACGATCGCTTTGCCGCCGCCGGTAGATCTGAAGAACCCGCTCTCCACCGGCATAATCCTCTTCTTCTTCGTCACCGGCTATTCTCTCGTAGAGTCGATGTTCAAGAGGGAGGGCAAGCAGAGCATCCTCCAGATGGAGAAGCATATCGTAACAAGGTACGGGATATACGTGCTGATTGGCGTAGCCGCCGAGCTCCTGCTGAGATGTTACAACAGGGGCACCATAGACCTCGTGGTAGAGCTACAGAAGATATTCGGGCTGTCATTCCTGAGCGTCTCCCAGCCTATAATCGGGCTCGCCATAGCCGCCATAATCGCATTCCCGGTAATGCGCTACATCTCATGGAAGAAGCTCCTCGCCCTCTCCCTTGTCTTGGGGGCAGCTGAGGGGCTGTTGATATACACCGTGGCACTCCCCAATGAGCTCTTCTTCAGGCTCCTCTTCACAAATTCGTTCGCAGTGATGAAGGGCGTCCCGATGATACTCTTCGGCGGGGCTGTGGGGAAGGCGCTGCACGAAGGCAAGAGGATAGGCAAGAAAACATTTGGCGCGGCCCTGGCGGTAGTGCTCGCTTACGCCGTAGCCCCATTCTTCCTTGGGACCGGCGGGCTTCACCTCCTCCTGGTACTGTGGTCGTACCCGTATGCCATGACGTTCGTCGCCGCATTGGGCATCGTCGCGCTCTGGGCATTCATCGAGCTCGACGGGCGCGGAACCAACCTGTCGGCGTTCACCGTGCTCGGCAGGTCCTCGTTTGCGGTGTACTACGGCCACTTTGCCATACTCTTTGTCGTGATGGGGCTGCTGTCATACCTTGGAGTGACGGCGGCGCTGCCGATAGTGCTCGCCGAGATGGTCATAGCCACGATTGCGATATGGGTAATCATATACTTCGTCAGCAAGCGCATGTGGGGAGACCCGGCGATGTGGTATGCAAGGGCGGGAGGGGCAAGCCTGCGCGGTCACTGAAGTATCGGAGGCGGCAGCAAGCCAGCGCGCGACAGGGCCCTGAAGAGGGGGCTGGAGTCAACCTTTTTATTTCCCGTCCATAATCAGATATGGGAGAGGCAGTCAGTTTTGGAGATCAGATCAGTAGAGGAGATAATGAAGGAGGTCGCCGAGGGCTACAACAGGCGCCCCAAGGGATGGCAGATCGCCTCTGACGGACGGGGGAATGCCCTCGTCGTTGGCCCAGAGATCGGCTTCAGGCTGAAGCTCATGATGGTGAGTCCGGAAGAGACCATAGGGGTCGGCGCGAGCATAGACGACGTCGAAGAGGTCAGGAGGGGCATAGGCATAGGCATAGGCGTAGGCACAGGCGATGGCGCCAGACCGTCGTGCGGGTTCAGGCCCCTCTCGGAGGGCGACGCTAAAGCGATAATGGAGGGCATGAGGAGTGCCTCGGCGGTCGCGAGGGGGCAGGAGATGGTCAGGCGCATAATGGCGACGGATCCGGTGCCTACGTGGAGGCTGCAGGAGGATGAGATGGGCGCGGTAATGAGCGGCCCCTACATAGCCCATCCGGACCTGAGGTTGGTCTCGAAGAGCCAGTCCGAACTCGATGCGAGGCTCTCGACCGAGGTCGACAGGGCCTTCAGGGCTAGGTTCCCGATGAGGGCGTCGATCTACAGGTGAAATGCTATTAAGGGCGCGACTCGAAAAGCAGTTGTGGGGGGCGAAGTCGATGGAGAAGATGGTTCTTTATAAGTCATCGTCGTGCACGAGGTGCCCCATAGCGAAGTTCATCCTCTCGAGGGTGCTAACCGCCAAGGGGCTGAGCTACGAGGATGTCGTGGTCGAGAGGGACGTCGAGAAGGATCCGGAGGCGATGGCGGAGCTGCTCATGCTCGGCGCGATGCAGACCCCTGTATTGAAGGCAGGCAGCACAGTGGTGAAGGAGGAGGATGCGCTCATGGAGGGCGTCGTCAAGAGCGCCGTCGAGAAGTGGATGGCACCCAACGTGTAGAGGGCTTAACCGCCAACTAGTCTCTATCACGATTCTCCAAGGAGCAAGTTTGCATGAAGTGTAAGGAGTGCGACAAGTGGTACGGCGCCGAGGATGATGACTACGGACCCTGCAGCATAAAGCATGCCAGGGGGGACAAGAAGTTCATCACCCACGGGGAGCACGTCTGCGAAGAGGCGGTCCAGAATCGGGGGAGGTGAGGGCGTTGGAGATAGGGACTGCGTCGCCCAAGGACTTTCCGGCGCTAGTCCGGCTGACCTCCCAAGAGGGGTGGAACTACGCAGTGGAGGACTTCAATAGGCTCTGGTCGACAGGGTGCATGGAGACCGTTGTGGCGCGCGACGGGGCATCCGGGGTCGCGGGGATGGTAACTGTCCTCGACTATGGCGAGGTGGCATGGCTCTCCAACGTCGTCGTGAGGCGCGACCTCAGGGGCATGGGCATCGGGAGGGCGCTCGTGGGCGAGGCGGTCTCGCGAAACCGGCGTAAGAGGACGATCTCGCTCCTGTCCTACGGCGACATGGCGGGGTTCTACAGGAGGCAGGGCTTCTCGGAGGCGGGCGACCTTGAGCTGGTCAGGTACACCGGTGGGGCGGGCGGCGAGGCCAAGGAGGGGGCGGGCGGCGAGGACCTCGCCCTCGACGGCGTGTGCTTCGGGTACCGACGCCCCCGGTTCCTTGAGATGATGGCGAGGGAGCACCTGACGCTCTCCCCGACTAGTGGCAGGGGCTTCGCGTTCGTGAGGGCCGACCCTGTGGAGCCAATGGTAGGCCCGGTCGTCGCGGAGGATAGGGAGGCGGGGCTGGGGCTGCTCTACGCCGCGCTTGGCAGGGGGGGCGTGGGCTGCGGCGCGGTCACGCCCCACAGGGGGCTCGAGAGGACGGAGGCGGTCGCCCGCGTGGTCAGGCTATACATCGGCGAGAGACCCATACTGGATGCCGGCAGGGTCTATGCCCTGACAGGGCTGGAGCTGGGGTGAGGCGGATGCAGCTCTTCAACTCTAAGTCAGGTGTCGTGGAGGGGTTCATCCCGCAGCAGCCGGGCGTGGTGAGGGCTTACGTCTGCGGCCCCACAGTGTATGACCGCTGCCACATAGGGCACGCCAGGACATACGTAAACTTCGACGTGCTGAAGAGGTACATGACGGCTAGTGGCTTCGAGTTCCTCCACGTCCAGAACTTCACGGATGTCGACGATAAGATAACGTTGAGGGCTGCCGATGACGGCTTGACGCCGCTGGCGCTGGCGGACAGGTTCATCGAGGAGTACTTCAGGGACATGGATGCGCTGAACGTGCGGAGGGCCACCGTGTACGCCAGGGCATCGGACTACATACCGAAGATCGTTGGCATAACGGAGGAGCTCCTCAGGAAGGGGGTGGCTTACAGGTCCGGGAACACGGTATTCTTCGACGTGGAGGGGGCGGGCGGCTTCGGCGAGCTCGTAAAGGACGTCGAGGGCGCCGTCATGGACAAGCTGGAGAGGAGCGGCAAGAGGGGACCGTTCGACTTCGTGCTGTGGAGGCAGGCGGGGGAGAGGGAGCAGGCGTGGGAGAGCCCCCTCGGCAGGGGGAGGCCCGGCTGGCACACCGAGTGCGTCGCGATGGCGCTCACCAACCTGGGCGAGACGCTGGACATACACTGGGGCGGGAAGGACCTGATATACCCTCACCACGAGTGCGAGGCCGCCATAGCCAAGGCTCTGACCGGCAAGACATTCGTCAGGTACTGGCTCCACAACAACTTCGTGCTCATGACCGGCAGCAAGATGTCCAAGTCTACCGGCAAGCTCGTCTACATCAGGGACGTCCTCAAGAGGCACTCCCCGGATGCGCTGAGGCTCTTCATACTCTCGAAGAACTACAGGGAGCAGATCGAGTACTCGGAGGAGCGCCTCGCGGCAGCCGAGGAGTCGCTCGAGGCCATAAGGAGTGGGGCGGAGGCGGCTAGGGGCGGCAGGAGGGGGCCGGAGATGAGCGGCTGCGTGAAGGAGTATACCAGCATGTTCTTCAACGCCCTCGACGACGACCTGCAGACGGGGCAGGCGCTGGCGCTCCTGGAGGTCCTGTCTCGGGAGATCACCGGGGGGAGCCCTAGGAAGGACTTCACGGGTGCCGCCAGGATATACGACGCCGCAGAGGAGATACTCGGGATAAGGCTCGGCGGAGGATCTGCCGGCGGATCCGCCCACGAGCGCTTGCAGCGGTCAAAGTGACGCCCAGTGGCTGCCGTCCGACGAGTGCTCCTTCTTCCAGATGGGCAGCTCATGCTTTATCCGGCTTACCGCGAGGCGGAGAGTCTCCAGAGCGGCGCCGCTGTGGTCAGCAGCGATGGCGACGTACAGAACCTCCTCCCCGGGAACGAATGCGCCGTGCTTGTGGCAGATCACAACGTTCTTTACTCCCTCGGCGGCAGCCAGCGACTCTGCCATGCCCTGTATCGACTCCCTTGCGACCTCCTCGTAGACCTCATAGTCAAGGTGGTCGACTGGAGAGCCCCCGGCGGTCATTCCCCTGACGACGCCGGTGAAGGTCACTATGGTGCCGTAGTCGGTGGAAGCAAGCCCCCCTTTCAGGATGCCTATTATTTTGGGGAGGTCGACGTCATCCTCCCGCTTAGCAAGCAGACCGGTTGGCACTATCATCACGCAATCCAATAGACCGGACAGAAAAATAAATAGATTCCCTCCAATTTGCAACTGTGGTGCTGCGGAATGGGGGCTGCCGGATTTACGCCTGAGCTGGAGGTCGGAGCTGGGCTTGAGGCGGTCCTCCGCAGGGCATACGGCGGCAGGCTGGGGGCGGTCCTCCGGGCACTCGCTAGGCCCCCCTCGGAGTATGCATTAAGGGTCAACACGCTCAGGTCGTCGGCGGAGGAGGTCGTTGCAGAGTTCGCCGCCATGGGGGTCGGGTGCCGCAGGTCCTCGGTCCTGGACGAGGCGGTGGTGATCTGCCCCGGGGAGCCGCGGACGGTCGAGCGGCGCGGCAAGATGGTCGTAGTCGACAAGTTCGCGGCGGAGAGCGTCATGCTTGGGAGCAAGCTCTACGAGCCGGGCATACTCAGATCCGAGAGGGTGGAGCCTGGCGACGAGGTATTCATGGTCGACCCCAGGGGGCACGTCGTCGGGACAGGGATAGCCAGGTTCTCCTCGGCGAGGAGGCATACCACAGGCATAGCGGTCGATACGAGGGAGTCGGTTTACCGCCTACCGCCGATACGCGAGTCGAGGCTCTTTGAGGAGGGCAAGATCCAGGAGCAGAGCCTCCCGGCCATGGTGACGGCTAGGGTGCTTGACCCGCAGCCCGGCGAGGTCATCGTGGACCTCTGCGCAGCGCCCGGCAACAAGTGCACCCACATAGCGCAGCTCCAGGGAGACGCGGGGCTGATCTACGCGTTCGAGCACTCCCCGAAGAGGATGGGCAGGATGAGGGGCGAGATCAGGAGGCTGGGGATAAGGTCCATCAGGACGGCTCAGAGGGACTCGCGCTACATCGACGTGGACCTGCCAGACCTGAGGGCGGACAGGGTGCTCGTCGACCCGCCCTGCACGGCGCTTGGCGTCAGACCGAAGCTCTACGAGGAGACGGACCCCGCAGAGGTCGGCTCTTGCGCCGCTTACCAGAAGCAGTTCCTGAGGGCGGCGTCAAGGATGGTGAAGAGCGGGGGGACGGTCGTCTACTCGACTTGCACGCTCACGCTCGAGGAGGGCGAGGAGGTCGTCGCTTACGCCCTTGAGGAGCTTGGGCTTGAGCTTGACGGGCAGGCGCCGGTCGTCGGCGGACCGGGCATCGGAGGCATCGGACCGGTTCAGAGGTTCGACCCTGACCTGATCGAGACGCCCGGATACTTCATCGCGAAGTTCGTCAGGACGTGAGGCGGTCACTGCTTGCGGCTGCCGGACTCGGTCGGGATGTTCTTCTTGCTGTAGACCTTTCGCCTGAGCTGATGGCCGCAAACCTGGCACTCCGTAGCCTTTATGGAGTGCTCGTATGTCGCGCCGCACGCCGGGCAGAAGAGGAACCACCAGAACTCCTGTGAGATGCCCTTGGTCATCATCGGCTTGAACTCGATCCCCAGCATCCTGCATAGGTTCTGCAGGCTGTAGTCGTCGCTGACGACGATGGGCGGGGAGCCCTCCTCCGCCAGCTGAAGCGCCAGTGCCGCCACCTCCAGGTCGGTCTCTGAGAGGACGGAGAGGTCCCCCGAGGAGCCGGCGCGGCTCTTGACGATGGTGCGGTACTTGTCCGCCGGAGACCGTATCTTGAGCCGCCCTGATGAGAGGTATAGGTCGGTTATAGTGCGGGTCTTCCTCCCGAAGAGCTCGGACTCGACGAGCGGCGTTATGTAGTGGTCGCCGTCGACCAGCTGAGGGTTGAAGCCGTAGATTATGGCCGAGGTGTCGAGGACGTAGGTCGTAGCCAACTTGATCAGCCCCCTAAGCCGAGATTGACCTTCTGGCTTATGCGCCTGTAGAAGTCAGGGCCGCCAAGCCTCACGAATGCCGCCGGACTGCCGGACCGCTCTATGACGACCGGGGAGGAGGGCTCGACCTCGAAGGAGGACTGGCCGTCTAGGACGCACAGGGCATGCGGACCATCGCTGCCTGCGTCTACCTCGACCCTGCTGGACGTGGGGATGAGCATCGGCCGGAGCCCTGCAGCGAGCGGGCATATGAAGTTGACCTGCACCACGTCCACCTGGGGGTCGATTATGGGGCCCCCCGCAGAGAGGGCGTAGGCAGTCGACCCGGTCGTCGTAGAGACCATCACACCGTCAGCCCTCCCCCTGTGCAGCAGCTCGCCGTCCTTGGAGACCGAGAGCGAGAGTATCTTGGAGGGCTTCCCGGTGGTTATGAGCGCCTCGTTCAGGACGTCCGAGTAGACCGTGCCCCGGTGTGAGACGCTGAGCCTCGTCCTGTACTCGAGGTAGAACCGCCCTGAGACCACCCTGTCGACTGCCTCCTGCCAGGCGTCTGGCGCCGCTTCGCAGAGGAAGCCGATCGCCCCGACCTTTATTCCAAGGACCGGGACATTCCCCATTGCCTGGACCGTGCGTAGGACCGTCCCGTCGCCGCCGACGACGATCGCCATGTCGGCGCCGGCTGCCTCGAGCTGCACGCCCTTTGTGCCCGCCGCCTCGGCGAGGGCGCCCGAGTATGCTACCTTGATGCCGCTGGACGAGAGGCGAGAGGCGATATTGAGGGCGATCTCGGCGGCCTCCCCGGATTTGATCTTAGAAACTACCACAACGCGCTTGACATTCACGGCTCCAGACCTCCTGATACGACTTGTGCCTCTGGGATATTAACCACTTCGCTTGCCGGCGGCGACGGCGGCGGACCGGCTCAGGCAGGCGGGTTCGGACAAGTTTTAATAATTCGTCCATTCATTACAGAGGTACTGAAGGTGTTGATATGGGTGAAATGACACCGCGCAAACGTGCCCTTCTTTGTGTAACAGGCAACAAGCGCAAGGCTGACAGGATTAGCTGCTTGGATACCCTGACGACGTGTACCGTGGACCAGATGAACGCCGTCAAGGCGCCGTTCCCGGAGGCAAACAGGGATCCAGAGCTCGCGTTCAGGCTTGCCGCAGCTGCTTGGGAAGTAGTTGGGCTTGAAGGATTCAAAATGCCGTTCGACCTCTGCGTAGAGGCGGAGGCGCTTGGCTGTAAAATCAACTGGGGAAGGATCGACAGGCATCCCAGCGTCGAGACGCATGTCTTCAACGACCTGAAGGACCTGAAGATCCCAGAGGACATCATGGACCGCGGGAGGTTCCCGCTGAAGCATGATGTCGAGCTGAGGCTAATGAAGGAGTACGGCGACTACCTCCCTGTGGTGAACCAGGTGACCGGCCCCTTCACGATCGCGGGGCACGTCTTCGGGATCGAGAGGTTCTGCATCTGGACTAAGAAGAGGCCGCTCGAGGAGGTAAAGGAGGCGCTCATGACCATCTCCGAGATGAACATAGCGGACTGCAAGAAGGCGCTTAAGAGCGGGTCGGAGATAGTCTGCATCGCGGACCCGTCGGCTACCTCGGACATCCTCTCTCCAGTGTTCTTCAGGGACGTCATGGTGCCAGTCTACAGGAACATGGCCACCAAGATCGGCGCCCCAATAGTGCTGCACATATGCGGCAACACAACCGCTTACCTGCCTTATCTGCCCGACACCGGCGTCGACGCGTTCTCGGTGGACGCGCAGGTGGACATAGGCTTTGCAAAGGCGGTCGTAGGCAACAAGATAGCCATAGTCGGAGGCGTGCCGACCATCACCGCGCTCCTATTCGGGACCCCACAGAAGGTCAGGGAGGCGGCCATCGATGCTATAAAGAAAGGCGTCGATGTCCTGATGCCGTCGTGCGGAATACCGCCAAGGGCACCGCTCGAGAACTTCAAGGCACTGGTAGAGGTTGCCAGATGCATGGTTTACCAATAGGTGATTGAAATGGCAACAAAAGAAGAGATTGTTAACGGATTCATAAAAGCCATAGTTGACGGCGACGAAGCTGCATCGGTGATGTGGGCCAAACAAGGCATAGATGCAAAAGTTGATGCCTACGAGCTGGTGACGAAGCACGGCGGTGATGCCATGAGCATAGTGAACTCCAAGTATGAGAAGAAGGAGTTCTTCGTGCCGGAGGTCCTGTGCTCGGCGAATGCGCTGAACGCGGCTGTCGATGTGCTTGCGCCTTATATGAAGGCGGACAAGGCGAGCGAGCCGGCGACGGTCATACTCGGCGTGGTCGAGGGCGACATACACGACATCGGCAAGAACCTGGTGAAGATCATGCTAAGCGCAGCTGGCTTCAGGGTTGTTGACCTCGGGAAGGACGTCCCGCTGATGCAGTTCGTGGATAAGACGAAGGAGCTCAAGGCAGACGTTGTCGGCATGTCGGCGCTGATGAGCACGACGATGCCTTCCATGAAGAAGGTGATACAGCTCCTGCAGGAGGCGGGCATCCGGGACAAGGTTAAGGTGATCGTCGGCGGCGGCCCGGTTACGAAGGAGTGGGCGCTATCGATCGGTGCCGACGACAGGCCCCACGACGCCTCGTCTGCGGTGGGCGCCACCAAGGAGCTCGTTGCCAAGCTGAAGGCAGAGCGGGGAGCCTGGTAAGTCAGAGGCGGCAGCCTCAACATTAACATCCCCTTTTTTTATTTTATTTGTCCTTTGTCTTCTCTGCCTTGGTGCGCCACACCTTAGTGTTTGCGCATCGCCCTACAGCCGAGGGCGCCCGACCTTGCCCCCGCCAGTTGTTTGGCAAAGTTCTGACAAGATGTCCAGTCAACAAGTGATAAAAAGTTGGCTAATCAAGGGTCACGCAAGCAAGTGACACGAGTTGGCTATAGACATCAACTCACTTCACACGGTATTGAAAGATCCCACGAGAAGGAAGATGCTCGCCGCCCTCAACGACAAAGGGGCCATATCTTATGTCGAGATGCTGGACTTGCTCGAGATAGAGCATACAGGGAAACTGAACTATCACCTGAAGCAGCTGCGAGACCTGATTTCGAAGGACGGCGATGGCAGGTACGGACTCACAGAGAAGGGCAAATTGGCCTGCCAGGTCATGTCGAGATTCCAGCCAGATCAGCCCAGTGGAGGATGGATTTCGCACCTGATGAGCCGAACGAGTTTAGGGAAGCTGCTGATTGTCCTGTCGATTCCATCGGCGATCCTTTCGATAACGCAACTCTCAGGGGATTACCTGCTGGCAACAAGGATGTCAGTCGTATTGGGGATCACCACGATCCTGCTTCTCTTTTTTGGTTTGATGCAGCTCATGCCGAGCGTTCGATCAGGTGGCGGCTTCGCCTCACTGCGCCAAATAACCGCCTATGGCGCCTTGGAACTCGCCATCCTGATGGCGATAGGCCTCATCTCCATGCATGCGGAGATGGGAGGTTTGGGCGTGATAATTCCACTCTGGATATCGGATTGGCAATGGAATGCGTTCACGATCTACCATCCAGTCATTCCCGGCGGCCTGACGTGGTTTGCAATTGCGTTTAGATCGCCGGCAGGCAGTTTCAAGGAGGTCCTGAAGGTGCCGCTGGTCGCAACGGCCATCCTGCTCATCGGGGAGTTTGTAATTATAAACGTCGATTCGCTCTTCTTCTCTCCGAAGGTTTCCACCATCGAGATATTTCTTTCAGGAATCATCCCAAGCATCCCCATGGTTGCGTTTCTATTCATTGGCTTCGTGGTTGCTGAAGGATTCTACAGATTCGTCCAGTGGAACGGTATTAAATGAGCGGATACGGCGATTGTGCCGCGCGTGCTGATGGCGCATGCGCATAAGGTTAGGGAGGGCGCCCATGCCTCTCCCTGTAGATCAGGATGACGGCCCACAGCGCGGAGATGGTAGCCACAAAGAACGCAGGGTAGAGGGTGGCATCGGAGACCTGCAGCGGAATGAGCCGCGCCATGTCGTAGAAGACGTAGATGGCGAAGGTCAGGAATATCCCGTAGCCGAAGAGCCTCTTCTGGCGGACTGCGATCAGCAGCCCGGCCGCGGCGATCCCGCTCTCCATGATTATGGCGAGGTACTGCAGCGGCCTCATGGCGCCCTCAGACAAGCCCGCATAGAGCCCGGACCAGACGGGTAGCGAGCCCACCAGCAGAACCGACAGCAGGATGACGAGCAGGACCGGGAAAACCATGCGACTCTTGTTAATTACAAATCCCCTCTTCCAACGGGCTTCACATAATTTTGATCGGACATGCCTAATATCGTTTGCCGCCGGCGGGAAGAGGGCGACCAGCATGCGGGCGGCGGTGGACGGGGGTGCTGGAGGGCGGCGACCAGCGGTAAATTTTTTTATCCTGCAGGAGTTTGTGACGTGTGTACATATGCCCCTCCATGTCAGGAAGAGGGGCGCCGAGAGAAATGGGGGTTGATCGAGATGGACATAATAGCGGCTATGAACCTTGTTTTTTGCATACTGATAGTCATCCTAGGCTACGTGGGGTACAGGCAGAGCAGGAGGATAAGCAAGGTGCTGTACCGCCTGCCGCTCCTCATCGGCATGGCTTTCGGGCTCTTCGGGATCTCGCATTTCGTTACGGTTATAGGCATGGGGGGCGCGCTGGCGGACGTGTTGGTTGTGGTCAGGGCGCTCGGCTACATCGTGGTAATAGCATCGATGGCATGGGCAATAGACGACTCAAAGAAATTGTACCGCCAGCATGCAGGCACAAGCCCGGAGGGGCGCTAGGACTGCCCAGGCGGGAACTTTGCGCCGGCCCGCAAGAAAAGGAGGGGGCGCAGGCAGGCCATTGACCCGGGGATGCCGGTTGCCTAAACTACGCCTGCTTCCCTAATGGCATTCTTCATGGTCTGTTTTGACGGGCATACGCCGATGATCCTTACGTCTTTGTCTATGACGATGGCAGGGCTGACCTTTAGGCCGTACTCCTTCGCCTTGTCCGTAGGGCCCTTGAAGACTTCGATCTCGACCTTGTCGCCGTATTCTTTCTTGATTTGGTCCATCAGCCTCAGCACCATCCTCCCGCCGGAACACGGCGGCAGAGATGTGAAGACCTCAATTTTCAGTGCCATTTTACTCAACCCCCAATTCCAAGAAGCAGCCTGTAAGCGTCTCCATGTCAGGGCAGACGCCCATCAGCATTATCCGCCCTTCCTCGAAGACCGCTGCGGGAACCATCGTCAGCCCGTATTTCTCAAACTCGGGGCACGGTCCCACGTGCTTTATCACCTGGGCTTTTTTTGCATATTTTTTTGCGATCTCGTCAGCGGTTCTCAGCAGGTCCACGCAGCCAGCACAGGGCGGCTCCGCGACGAAGAATTCCACTTTAATCATGTTCACCACCATTACAAATCATTTAAGCTCTTCTCGGAGGATCTTCTTTACGTCTTCTTTTGACGGCACCCTGCCCTTGACGACGACTTTCTCGTTAATCACGACCGACGGGGTCAGCATTATGCCATACTTGTCTGCCTCGCCTGATAAGGCGGAGAGATGAACCACCTGGGCATCGAGGCCCATTTCCTTTACAGCCTCATTGAAAGCCCTCTCTACGTTCTTGCATTTTGCGCAGGGGGGCGATCCTCCAAATACTATAATTTTTTTTGTTGCCATGTCCAGATTCCCCATTTTCATATTATGCCCAATTTTATTTTAGATTTACCTAAGCAGCGTTCCGAATGCCAGCGACGCCGCAGTGGCCAGCGCTATCACTAGGACAAAGTACGTTCCCGCCTTCTTGCCGCCTATGGTCCGCCATATCACGATCATGCTCGGGAAGCTGAGCGTAGGCCCCGTGAGGAGCATGGCCAGGGCAGGCCCCGATGCCATGATGCCGGCGGAGTACCCGAAGAGGTTCCCGACAATCGGCACCTCAAGCAACGTCGGCATGTAAAGAAAAGCGCCGGCGATCGAAGCTATGAGGCATGATAAGACGCTGTTTGTTCCGAACAGCAGCTTCAGGATCTCGACCGGGATCAAGGCGCCTATGACTCCGCTCGCAAAGCTGCCCAAGAGGAGTATGGGGAATATCTTCTTGAACAGGAACCAAGTCTCGTTGCCGAACTCTCGGATCTCTTCACGGGCGAATCGGCTGAAGAGGACATAAGCAGCCAGGATTGCCAGTCCGATCATGATGACTATCCTTATCAGAATGTCGATGTATGAGGCGGGCCCGATCAAGACCATGGCTGTCAGGAGCGCGATTAATACCAGCCTTATCGGGCTGGACGCGCCTGCCGTGCTGCCCTCCTGCATTTTTGGTGTTTGCTTGGTTTTTATATCGCTCTTGAATATGCTGCCCATTATGAGGCCTACGAGTATGGCGGATGATACTGCAACTACCGCCCGCGCAATTCCGATGTCATAGCCGAGAATGTTTGCAGTAATGGTGATCGCCATGATGCTTATTGCCGGCCCGGAGTAGAGGAACGTGATTGCAGGGCCCAGACCGGCGCCCCTCCGGCATATGCCCGTGAAGAGGGGCAGTATCGTGCAGCTGCAGACGGCCAATACGATGCCCGCAACGGCTGCCACGACGTATGATATTGATTTCTTCGCCTCTGCGCCCAGATACTTCATCACTGCCTCCTTTTTCAGCAGGGATGCGATTGCCCCTGCCAGAAAGAAAGCAGGGACTATCGAGAAGAGCACATGCGCAGATACATAATCTAGAAACGCGCTCCATCCGGCCAGCAGGGCGGAGACCAGCAGATCGTAGGGCATCGGAGACATCATCCCTCAATGGCCTTTCTCAGGGCATCGACCGTCTCAGAGGCTGAGGCAAGGTCCTTCAGGTTCAGAGAGTCTGCGGCCTTCAAGAGCAGGAATATTTCCGGGTTCTTGATGCGGTAGAAGGTCTTCTTCCCGTCCTCCCGCTTGTCGAGGATGCCGGCCCTGAAGAGGATGCCAAGGTTCTTCGAGGTTGTGGACTGCGCCTTCCCTATGTAGGGGATTATCTCGCAGACGCACCTCTCGCCGTCCTTTAGGTATTCTATTATTTCGAGGCGCGTGCTGTCAGACAGCGCCTTGAAGACCCTTTCCCTGAACCTTAGCAGGCCCCTGCTTATTTTGTCGCCCATGTCAATCGCCCCGATCCTTCGGGCGGCCCACTATCCGGTCCAGCTCTTCAAGGTCGCTCGTTACGACATCCGCACCGCAGTCCTTCGCCGCGGGACCGCCGGCAATCGTCATCACGTCTTTGCGCTTCTCCTTTACATGCTTTATGAAGTCCTTTGATGGGCCCTGGATGCCCGACTCGATGCAGGATAGAACGACGAAGCGGAGCGCCGGGTCTGAAAGGGCATCGCCCGCGTCCTCAGGCCTAAGGCCCCTCAGCGTAGAGTATACCTTCAGCCCCTTCGACCGGAGCATCGTCGCGATAATGGCCTTCATGAGGACGTGGCCTTCCCCCAGAGCGGTGGCCACCAGGACAGAATACGGAGGGTTGGGGGCGGCCAGCCTTTCGTCGAGGATCTTCAGCACTTTCAGGGTCGCATTGAAGCAGCCAAGCCACGCCTTCAGCGACTCTTTCTCGTCCCGTTCGTACCATATGCAAAAATCAGACCATGCATTCAGGACGCCGTCCCTGATTATGTCATAAGGGCGCGTGCCGGACTCGACTGCGCCCAGCGTTGCGCCGGCGGCATCCGCTGCATTTCCGGACAGTATTGCGTCAGATATTTTTTCTATGGCAGACATAGGATACCAGCACAATTATATATCGAGATATTGGAATATGTCTATAAGTATTTCGGTGGAAGCCTATGATTTACTTGAAAAAAGTTAATGACCGCCTTTATTCCATAGAGCAGGTGATGAAGAGGGGGCAGGTATGAGGGAGGACAGCGTGCGGAAGGCAGTCCGTAAGAGCTATGGAAGCATAGCCAAAGGAAAACAATCAGGCTGTTGCTCAAGCTCATGCTGCAATACGATCACTCCGGAAGAGGTCAGCAAGAAGATAGGATACTCCGACGAGGACGTCAACTCGATACCAGAAGGCGCGAATCTGGGCCTCGGATGCGGAAATCCGGTCGCCCTGGCGTCCCTTAAAGAGGGCGAGGTGGTGCTGGACCTGGGTTCCGGCGCGGGCTTCGATTCCTTCCTGGCAGCCAGGAGAGTCGGCCCGAAGGGCAGGGTGATAGGCGTCGATATGACGCCGGAGATGCTCGAAAGGGCAAGGAAGAACGCCAAGAAGGGCGGATTTGAGAATGTTGAGTTCAGGCTCGGGGAGATCGAAAACTTGCCGGTTGCAGACAATTCGATAGATGTGGTCATATCCAATTGCGTCATCAACCTCTCGCCAGAGAAGGGGAGGGTGTTCCGAGAAGCGTATAGGGTTCTGCGCCCCGGCGGCAGGATCATGGTATCGGACATCGTCCTGCTGGCGCCTCTGCCGGCATTCCTCAAGTCCACGGCGTCGCTTGTTGCCTGCGTCGGCGGGGCGGCGCTGAAGAAGGAGTATCTGAAGGCCATGGAAGGGGCAGGGTTCGCATGCATCAGAGAACTCGAGGAGTCGGTATATTCAATTGATTCGCTCATTGACCTTCCTGAAGTGAAAGAGGCCATCGGGGCAGGCAAGGTATCCATTGATCAAGCAAAAGGATATGCAAAGAATGTCGTCAGCATGAAGGTCATGGCAATCAAGCAGCCTAGTGATTAAAAAACACATTGCGCACGACCCTCTCAATGCCACAATTACAAGCGCAATAAAAAGGTGGGGAGGGCACTAAGCCCCATACTTCACTTCCGACGCCGCCACAAGGTCCCAATACAAGATCCAATCGGTATGCTCATAATTCTCCTCCAGCGAGCCGGTCTGCGGGATCGATATTCCTGCTTCTCATAAGCCTGATCGCAATACATGCGCCTGAATGTGGGCATGGAGATGGCGCCATTGCGCGAGAGGCTGGCGGTGCATCCCCCATTCAGCGTTTACCTAGGCTGGATCACCATTGCGACTATTGCTGACGTGACCGTGACTTTGGTTGCTTTGAACTGGGGCGGATTCGGAATAGCGGCCGAAACATGGGGCCTTATCATCACGGTTGTAGCGCTATTGATAGCGATGACGGTAATAGTCACAAGAAAGGACATAGGGCATGGGCTCGTCATAATTTGGGCTCTTGCCGGCATAGCCGTGAAGCAGATGCCGCACCCCGCCATCCTGATGGCACTCGAGGCAGGCATAGTAATTATCGCAGTTGCCTTGATGGACACGGTCTTGATTTCTAGGTTATGGCACAGACCAGAGCAGGGTTCAAAGCATTAGTCTTCTAAACGCTATTGATTCATGGGCAACCGTATAATAACACTTATTTAGTTAATCTTGTTTTAGTCAGAACGTATTGGAAGGGATGGACGAATGTCGACAAAACCGGTTGAAATTGGCGCCCTCAGGGAGGGCAGCTTTGTTGTCATTGACGGCGTTCCGTGCAGGGTCGTCTCAATGGAGAAGTCCAAGCCCGGCAAGCACGGCTCCGCTAAGGGAAGGGTTGTTGCAGTGGGCATATTCGACGGCACTAAGAGGAACATCGTCGCCCCGGCGGACACGCGCGTTGACGTGCCGATGGTCGAGAAGAGGAACGCCCAGGTCATAGCAATAATGCAGGACACCGTGCAGGTCATGGACCTAGAGAATTACGAGACCTTCGAGATAAAGAAGCCGAAGGATGAGACGCTTCTTGCCAAGCTTGCGAACGGCGCCGAGATAGAGTATTGGGACATCCTCAACGAGAAGCATATCATGAGGGTCAAGTGATCCTCATCTTGCCATTTTATCCAAGGCAGCTGCTCCGCCCGCGGTGCGGCTAAAGGCTTTTTTAGTAAGTTCGCCGATTGATTTCTGAAGGTGTTTACTGATGGTGTTGGACGGTCTCAGCGGATCCCTAAGCAGCGCGATCAAGAAGATCCTCAAGGCGCCGGTGGTCGACGAGAAGGCAGTGAAGGAGCTGGTAAGGGACATCCAGAGGGCGCTGATACAGTCCGACGTCAATGTGAAGCTCGTGCTGGAACTCTCGAAGCGCGTCGAGAAGAAGGTGCTCGAGGAGGACCTCCCTCCCGGCATCACCCGCAGGGAGCTCACGATAAAGGTCGTCTACGACGAGCTCACGGCGCTGCTCGGCGGGGAGAAGGCCCAGCTGCAGAAGTACCCGAAGGGCAAGACGACGGTCATCCTCCTCGTGGGCATACAGGGCTCCGGGAAGACCACGAGCGCCTCGAAGCTCACATGGTACCTCAAGAAGCAGGGGTATACAGTGGGGCTGGTCTGCGCGGACAACTTCCGTGCGGGCGCCTACGACCAGCTAATGCAGCTCGCACAGAAGACCGGCGCCGAGTTCTACGGCGAGAGGGACAACCCGGACGCGGCGGAGATAGCCAGCAACGGCGTCAGGCGCTTCAGGGAGAGCAGGACCGAGATCATACTGGTTGACACAGCAGGGAGGCACAAGAACGAGGCCGACCTGATAGACGAGATGAAGCGGATCGCGGAGGCGGTCTCGCCCAACGAGATCATACTCGTCCTCGACGGCACGATAGGGCAGCAGGCGATGCAGCAGGCAGAGGCTTTCAACAATGCGACGAAGGTTGGGACGATATTCCTCACGAAGCTTGACGGGTCGGCTAGGGGAGGGGGGGCGATCTCAGCCGTCGCCGCCACTAATGCCCCTATCAGGTTCATAGGGACCGGCGAGGGACCCGAGGAGATAGAGGTCTTCAGCCCGCCCCGGTTCGTGGGGAGGCTCCTCGGCATGGGAGATGTAGAGGCACTCGTCGAGAAGGTGAAGGAGGTCCAGGCGGTCCCCACGTCGAAGGACATGATGAGCGCGATAGCCTCCGGCAGGTTCACGCTCAAGGAGCTCTACGCGCAGATGCAGACCGTCAGGAAGATGGGGCCGTTCAGCAAGATCATCCAGTCGATCCCGGGCCTCGGCATGAACCTGCCGAAGGAGGCGATGGACGTCTCCGAGGACAGGATGAAGAGGTGGATGGTGATAATGCAGTCGATGACCTCGGAGGAGATGGAGGAGCCGCACATACTCGATGGCTCCAGGATAAGGAGGGTGGCGAAGGGGTCTGGGACCACGCCGAAGGACGTGAGGGAGCTGCTCGAGCAGTACAAGATGAGCAAGAAGTTCATAAAGCAGATGGTCACGAAGCAGAAGAGGTTCCCAGGGGCGATGCCCAGCATGAAGCAGAGGTAGTGGGCTTGCGCGAATTTGCGCTGCTCGTGCCCCCCGACGCGCTCTCCAGGGATGCGGGTATCGTAACGAGGTTCGTCGTCGGCGCCCTGCTCGTATCGCATGGTGCTAGGCGCGACGCGCGCGTCAGCGTCTACTTCGGCGGCGACGGGGCGGTCACCTTCGACGGCGCCAGCATGAGGAACGTCAGACCCGACGAGCAGTCGCTCTCGGGCATCCTCAGGGCGGGGATCCGGCGGGTCAGGGAGGTGGGCGGGGGCAGGTTGATGCAGGGCATCTTTGCCAGCGAGTCCCGGCTGGAGGGCGAGGTGATGTGGGCAAAGGGGACCAGGGTCTACTACAGGGGGCATGGTGGCAGGGCGGTGAGCCTTGGGGGCGGCTTCTGCGCGGTATTCGAGCACCCCACGCTCTCCCCGTCCACGGAGGCGGCACTAGAGAGGGCGGGGTTCGTGGCGGTCAACCTCGGGGCGACGCCCATGACGGTAGACCAGGCGGCGGTGGTCGCCAACGTCAGGGCGGACAGGGGCGGCTGCTGGCAGGGATGATGGCGCAGCATGCGCCTTCAGACCGACATCGTTTTTAAGCAGGCGCCATGCTTCATCGTCACAAAGCATGGAGGTTTGGCGGTTGATCCTCGAAAGCGCAAGGAAGATGATCTCGAAGTACACGCTCTGCGACAGCTGCATGGGCAGGCAGTACGGCGGCCTCGCCAGGGGCGTGACCAACAGGGAGAGGGGGCGCGCCATCAAGCTGGTCCTTGCGATGGAGGGGCACGTGGAGTGCAGGAAGGGCGACCCTGAGGGGGAGGCGAAGGCGGACGGCGAGCGCCTCCTGCGTGCGCTCGCTGCGAACGGAGGGTTCCAGCCGGCTGCCAACCTGCTAGGCTCTGCGGGCGGAGAGGCGGGCGGCTGCTGCCACATCTGCGGCGGCACGCTCGATAGGATCCAGGATTACGCCGAGGGCGCTGCCAAGGCGCTCGAGGGCTATGGCTTCAACAACTTCCTGGTCGGCGTCCGGGTGGCGGGCGACATGGCAGAGAGGGAGGATGCACTCAAGACGGAGTTCGCGATCGAGTTCGGCGAGTCGCTCAAGATGGAGGCGAGCAGGGAGATCGGCAAGGAGGTCTCGAAGATGCTGAAGAAGGAGGTGGAATTCGATAGGCCTGAGATCGTCGTCACCATCGAGCTGCCGGGCCCGGGTTTCGAGGTGAGACCGATGCCCATGTTCATAGCCGGGAGGTACAGGAAGCTCGTGAGGGGGATCCCGCAGTCCAAGTGGAGCTGCGTCCACTGCGGCGGCAAGGGGTGCGAGATCTGCCACGGCACGGGGAAGATATACCCGACATCCGTCGAAGAGATAATAACCGGACCGGTGCTCGCGGCGACTGGAGGGGCCGGGGCGAAGTTCCACGGGGCGGGCAGGGAGGACGTCGACGCGACGATGGGGGGCAACGGGAGGCCCTTCGTGGTCGAGGTGAAGGGCGCGAGGACCAGGTCCGTGGACCTCGCCGCGCTCGAGGCGGAAATAAACGCGTCCGGCGGCGGGAAGGTCGAGGTCGTCGACCTGAAGTACTCGGACAAGAGGAGGGTCAGGTCGCTGAAGGAGAGGGCTAAGGTCGCCGAGAAGACTTACAGGGCGCTGGTCGAGGTGGGATGCCCCGTCTCCGAGGAGGCGTTGAGGACGCTGGAGAAAAGCTTTAATGGGGGCGTCATAAATCAATTAACTCCGAACAGAGTACTGCACCGGCGAGCGGACAAGCTTAGGCTGAAGAAGGTGCACGAGATGATGGCCCGTGCGGTCGGTGACCGCATGATAGAGCTGGTCGTGCGCTGCCAAGGCGGGCTCTATGTGAAGGAGCTCATATCCGGCGACGGGGGCAGGACCAAGCCGTGCGTCGCGGATGTGATCGGGTGCAGCGCGCGGTGCGTCGAACTGGACGTGATTGCGGTTAACGAGGGTGCATAGGCATGAAGCATTCATTAGGATACAGAAACAGAACGAGAACACTGCTAAAGAAGAAGCCCAGGGAGAGGGGGCTCTCCCCAATCAACAGGATCCTCAGGTCATACGAGGTGGGTGAGAAGGTCGTAGTGAAGATCGACCCGTCTACCCTCAAGGGCATGCCACACAGGAGGTTCCACGGCAAGACCGCCACGGTCTTAGGGAAGAGGGGCAGGGCATACGTCGTCAAGGCCCACATGGGCGGCTTCGAGAAGGTAATCATAGTAAGGCCGGAGCACATAAAACCACTAGAGGCAAAGTAGATGCCACGTGAGATCGTTAGCGAGGAGGAGGCGACCCTCCCCAAGGTGAAGATGCTGCTGGAGCAGAGGATGAAGGAGGGGGAGCTCAGCGACTTCCAGAAGAGGACGTACGACTACGTGACGAAGTTATCCAAGCTTCCGGCCGACAAGGCGGACGAGCTCCTCAAGAGGCTCAAGGAGGACGGCATATCCCCCTTCATAGCGACGCAGATAGTGAATGTCATGCCCCAGAGCGTAGAGGAGCTGAGGATGATATTCATGGCAGAGTCGAAGCCGATGATCCCTTCTGAGCTTGAGAAGATCCTGACCGTGATCAACACATTCAGGGAATAGTTTATTTTTCATCCTTACTTATATTAGGTCATTAGGTAAGTAAGTTACATTAAATGGTGTTTAGCGATGCAGCCGAACAGAGTAGAACAGCCAAGGAAGTTCGAGGAGGTGGCTTATGTCCTAGAGCACCTGCCTTACGGGCACCCGAAGGACACTAGGCCGCTCTACCGGAGGGAGCCCATCGTCCAGGCGGTTGGCGAGGACTTCTTCACTCTGCTTGAGCTGATACCTGTCCCTGGCGCCCAGCTGAGGGCTGGAGATCAGATAGCGATAGGAAGGTGGGGCCGGGACAAGATCGACCACGTGAAGAGGAGGATAGATTACGACGAGCTGACTCAGAACGCCAGGGATGTCCTTCAGGGGATCGTCGAGGAGCTCGTCACTAAGAACGAGAAGAGGTTCGTCAGCTTCTTCAACAACTCCGGCCCGGTGACGACCAGGATGCACGCGCTTGAGCTCCTGCCGGGTATAGGCAAGAAGGCGATGTGGCAGATCCTTGAGGAGCGCAAGAAGGGCCCCTTTGCTGACTTCAACGACATCCAGAGGAGGACCCACATAGCAGACCCGAAGAAGACCGTTATCAAGAGGATATTCGCAGAGATGCAGAACCAGGACAAGTACTACATCTTCTGCAAGCCCCCCTTGAAGAAGGAGATCTGATGGTTGACAAGCCCGGAGATCCTGGAGCATACCAAGCGGGCGCTCCGTGATATCGGGCTGAGGCCGAGCCGTAGGCTCGGGCAGAACTTTGTCGTGGACCAGTCCCTGATAGACCTCATGCTTGAAGCGGGGGAGGTTGGGCGGTCCGACACCGTGCTTGAGATCGGGGCGGGCATCGGGACGCTCACCAAGGCGATTGCTGGAAGGGCGGGGAGGGTCGTCGCAATCGAGAAGGATGAGGCGGCAGCGGAGTTCCTGGAGCGCGTGGTCCCGGGGAACGTTGAGGTGCTGCGCCGAGATGCGCTCGAGTCGCCGCTGCCAGAGGCGGACAAGGTCGTCTCGAACCTCCCTTACTCGATCTCGACCCCACTGACGTTCAAGCTCCTCTCCGAGGGGCGGTTCAGGCTGGCGGTCCTGACTTACCAGAAGGAGGTTGCCGACAGGATGGTCGCCGCGCCCGGGGGGCCGGATTACTCCAGGCTGAGCGTCGCCTGCCAGCTCAGGGCAGAGGTCGAGGTCGTTGGAACGTTCCCGGAGAGCTCTTTCTTCCCAGCCCCGCGCGTGAAGAGCGCCGTGGTGAGGCTCAATCCCAGAGTGGGAGCCGTGGCAGGCTCGCAGTGGGCGCGGCTGGACGAGACGCTCAAGGCGTTGTTCTCGCAGAGGAGGAGGACGCTCAGGAAGGCGCTCTTTACGTACGGGAAGATGCTGCGCACAGGGTCCCCGAGCCGACCGCGCATAGATGAGGAGCTGATGCAGATGAGGGTCTTCGAGCTATCACCGCCGGACTTCCTGCACATAGCGGAGGAGCTCGGCAGGGTCGAAGTGAAGGGGGCTGGCGGGACTGCATGAGGATCGAGGGGGCCGAGGTAGCGGTGCTCGAGGGGGTCTACCCGCCATCCGAGGACACTTTCCTGCTAATAGACGCGGTAAGGGGCGTCCGGTCCGCCAAGGCGCTGGAGGTCTGCTGCGGGACGGGGTTGGTCGGGATCATAGCTGCGCGCGGTGCGGGGTCGATACTGGAGGTCGACGCTAACCCGCGCGCTGTCGCGAACGCGCGGCTTAACTTCGAGAGGAATGGGCTCTTGAGAATGGCGGATTTCGTAGCGGGGGACCTCTTCACGTGCGTCCGCGGCAGGTTCGACCTTGTACTGATGAACCCCCCGTACCTGCCGGAGGGCGGCGGCGACGCGCCCGACATGGCTTGGAGCGGCGGCAGCCGGGGCAGGGCGGTGATCGACCGGTTCATAGATGGACTTGGAGGGGCCCTTGAGGCAGGCGGCAGGGCGTTCTTCCTGCAGTCATCGCTCAACGGCGAGGGGGAGACCATCGGCAGGCTGTCCAGGGCGGGGCTCGTGGGGAGGGTAGCTCTGAGGAGGCGGTTCCAGTTCGAGGAGCTCGCGGTCATAGAGG
>MAGU01000006.1 GCA_001717025.1 Candidatus Methanomethylicus oleisabuli
GTCCTTGCGCCCGTCATTGCCCCTGCCAATCGACATAGGTCTTTCACATCATTGCTGAGCTGGCTGCGGCGATCAATCAGATGGCGGCGCTTATGCAGGATGCCTCCCGGAGTGCACCCGTGAACGGCGAAGAGATTGCGGTCGGGAAGAAGACCGTGCCGGTGGGGCAGGCGCGTGGCGATTGCGGATAGACGGCACCAAGGAAGGCGGCTGGGCCTGAAGCGTCGTTCCAATGGGGCTGTAGCCCAGGAAGGCAGCAAAGAGCGTGTAATCGAAGTCCAGAGGAAGGAGCGCGAACGTAAGGAATGACGCCCGGATAGACCTTATCCCCAGGCGGCGCAATCAGCCATGGCAATATAGCCAAGGATCGCAATACTGACGCGCAGGCTGGACCCTGACCCGGAGGAGTTCCAGAGGAAGATCGATGGCAGCGCAGGGATCCAGGCGATCATTATGCGTGAGGGCGAGGAATTTGCGCTGCAGCGTCGAGCCGCGTTGCCATCCCGCGCTGTGAAACGGTTGCGACTCGCTCTGCCATCGCATTAATCGGATCGCAGGGAAGGGAGGGGCGGGGAGGGATGAGCATCGAATAAGCGGAGATGGTGGCTTGCGGCAGTGAAAGGCGGCTGGAAGACGCTGTGGCAGCTACGTGTATTCAGGGATGTGGCTGTTGTGGATTTTAGGGCAGTGAAAGGCGGCTGGAAGACGCTGTGGCAGCTACCGCTCAAGGCGGTCTAGGCAGGCGTTGATCGCTGTTGCCTGCAAACGAGGGTGTTTAAAGGGGCGTGCGATAGCCTTCTGCATCATCAAATATCCGGTAAAGCGCCATAAAACGAGGAAAAAGGTAGCGGATCGCCATCAAGAAGAGAACGGGGGTCTTTTAGTGGTTAGAAGCATGGTAACAACGCGAACAGAGGGGCGTACCCATCGATATGTGTTCCACCATGGGGCAAAGAGCAATACGGACATGATGGGGCAGCCTGCCATGAAAAACTACCAATATGCGCTTTTTTCTGAAAAAAAACCATCAAATGTCACATCATAATTTATGGAACGATGTATTATTTGATGTAATATGACGGATTTTTTGTCATTCTTGCGACGCATTTTATTGCCTTAACATGATGATGAGTTGGAGCGGGCAAGCAGTTACGTGCAAGACTGGATCAGCGATTGAAGGGGCGCGCCATCTGATTAAGGCTAGTGCCGGAGAGAGATGCCTGAGGCAAGGCACGAGAGGCTTTCCTATGAACGTTGGTTACCGTGCCTTGCAGGCAGGCATGCCTGTGTTGATATGGGTGCGGGGATTTATGGATGGACTAACCATCCATATGCAATTACGAGAGTTCATGATATAAAAGCATAGCGGCTGCGTGGCGGCGCGAATACGGCCGGCAGCAGACGATCGAGTTAATCGCTCGTCCCAAGATGGCGGTGTTAACCTAAATCTTAAATAAGGTTAACAATAACGCATCTTCGGGGCGGCGCATGGTGACTGGCTTTGATTCGCATAGAAGCAGGGCGAGAGACCTCGCAATCTCCGCAGTCTTCGCCGCACTGATGGCATTCGGTGCGCTCTTCTCGATCCCGCTCTACCTGGTCCCATTGAGCCTCCAGACGTTCTTCGTCTACCTGAGCGTGCTGCTGCTGGGCAGGTCGGCGTTCATGAGCCAGGCGATATACATACTCATGGGGCTCGCCGGGCTCCCCATCTTCTCAAAGGGAATGGCGGGATACGCTGCGTTCCTCGGACCCACCGGCGGCTTCATAGTGGGGTTTCTCTTAGCGGCGGTCTTCGGCGGGGGGCTCTACGGCAGGGTCGCAAGCAGAAGGGGGGCGGCTGCAGCATCGGCTGGGCTAAGCATGCTGATCATCTTTTTGGCGGGCTGGGCGTGGATGACGTACTGGCTCGGCGGCAACTACGTGCTGGCATTCATATCAGGGGTACTGCCGTTCCTGCCGGGAGACGTACTGAAGGCGGCGCTGGCTATCATCGTGGCGGGGAGGCTCCAGAAGCACGGGATAGGATGGGCGGGCGCGGGGAAGGCGGGCGGCGGGTTACCGGCAGAGGATTGCATGAATGGGGGGAGGGAGAGGGAAACAAGGGGGAGGGAGTGCCCCTTGCAGGCGGGAAGGGG
>MAGU01000026.1 GCA_001717025.1 Candidatus Methanomethylicus oleisabuli
GCCTCCATAGTTACCTCCTTGCCAGTTATGGCTCGTAGCTCCTTCTCGTTGAGTATAAATATGTCAGCGAGGTTGGCAGCGTCCAGCACAAGTTTCCTGTTTGTTGTATCGTCAAGGTAGCTGATGCACGAATTCACCGAGATTGTAACGTCACTCTTGGATTGGCGTATAGCCTTGACCATCTTTACGACCTTTGGGGGATTCATTGGCGCCAGATGGACCATCTTTACACCCAATTTGGCAGCCTTGACTACGTCTTCGGTGGTTATCCTTGAACCTGGACCGATATCGGAAGTCTTGTAGTGCGCATTCCAGTTCTTGTCGTACGATATGATAAATCTAGAGCTCTTACCGCTCACTCTTTTTATTATATTATATGAAAACGAGTTCAGCATTTCCCAAAAGCAGTAGTCGCTGCCCACAGCGGTGAGTATCCCGACATCTTTGCAGACCGTTTTTGCACCCATTGCCGCGTATATTGCGGCGCCGCCAGGCTGTATTCGCTCGCCGTTTGTATTTTTTATGTGGTCTATGGAGGAGTGCCCAACAATTAGAAGCTCAGGCAACGAAAATCACTTGCTCTTCTTCTGTTCCGAAGGTAAAAAAGGGTTTGGTTTGGCGCGTTTCAGGCATATTTTCCGACTCGAGTGATTTGATCCAGAATGAGTTCGGACCGAGCATGGACACCGTGATCATTCTTAGGAAATGAGCGCCATTCAGAATGAGGTTGACCCATTTTAGCCCACTGGATGTCGGCCACTTGCTATTTCAGTTTTGTTTGACGGCGGCAATTTCATTCGTCATCTTTATCAAAGAAGCTGCAGAAGTATTGCACTGTCCATATATACACTACGTA
>MAGU01000010.1 GCA_001717025.1 Candidatus Methanomethylicus oleisabuli
GACATATTTATACTCAACGAGAAGGAGCTACGAGCCATAACTGGCAAGGAGGTAACTATGGAGGCAGTCGACTCGATAAAGACGAAGACGCTCGTACTCACCCTCGGCGAGATAGGGACGATCGTGAGATCTGACGGCGTGGCGGAGTTTGTGCCGGCAATGGCTGCCATAACAAAGAACGCCATTGACGTCACTGGCGCCGGGGACACGTGGTCTGGCAGCTTCCTCGCCTCCCTCCTAAAGACTGGAAGCTGGATAAGGGCCGTTTCTATCGCCTCTGTAGTGTCTGCAATAAAATGCACCGGATGGAACTTTGAGAAGATAGAGGGGTTAAACTTCGATAACATAAATGACGTCTACGACTTCATAGTCTCACTAAAAGAAAAAGGGCGACAGCTTACGCTTTCAGCGTCTCTGAGCGGCATGCCCGCCTGATCTCAAGCCTACATGTGCCCTACTCACCCGCGAATCACTCCAGATGCTCAACCAATGCTCCGGAGCGCGGTTTGCGGGGTGCAATGTTTAAAAGTAAATTATTGCTTTTTTCTAGAAAAGGCATCATGCGCTCGTGTCGTGATTCTTATGAAAGCCGCCACAATGAACTATGACGCAGACGACTTGCTGAATGCCGCTGCATACCTCCATGGCCATACTGGACCATTCTTGGTGCTAGGGCTCAAGGCGGGCGAGCTCTCAAACCGCCTTCTCGGGCGGGAACCTTTTGGAACGAGGGCCGATATCTACTCGAACCCGAAGCCACCCCAGTCGTGCATGGTTGACGGGATTCAGTTCTCGACTGGCTGCACCATGGGCAAGGGGAACATAGCCCTACATCCCGGGGACGGGTCTGTACGTGTGGCATTTGTTAATCCGAAGGGCACTCTAGAACTAAAACTGCAACCTTGGGTGCTTGAGAGCCTGAAGAGTATGCGCGATGAAAACGCTGAGGCGATTGCCGACAGCATGTACGCAAAGCCCGCCGAGTCGCTCTTTTACTTCGAACTGCATCGGCTTTGAGTTGAGGCATACCTGGGCGATCTGCCACTTCAAAGAGGGCGCGAGGGTGTCCACACCTCGGCCCTTCATTTTCTCCTCCTGCTGAGCTCCTCATAGACTTGCTTCATGCCTATTCCTTTCATCTTTAGCAGCAGTATTAGGTGGTAAATCAAATCTGCCGCCTCGGAGGCGGTTCTATCCTCATCCTCGACGAGTGCTGCTATGCCCGCCTCTACGCCCTCCTCTCCCGTCTTCTTAGCCGCCTCCTTCAAACCCGCAGCTATTATCTTGGATGTATACGATCCTTCCTTAGGGGAGATCATCCTCTCATCCACAACATCTTCCAATTCCCGTATCACGTCTGCGCCCGTCTTGTACTCCAAAAGCGGCTTGTAGAAGCAGCTGCCTCTCCCTGTATGGCACGCATTTCCATCTTGCCTCACCTTAAATAAGAGGGAATCATCATCGCAGTCCGCGTAAGCCCCCACCACGTGCTGATAGTGCTTCGATTCCTCGCCCTTCATCCAGAGCCTTCCCCTCGATCTTGACCAGTAGTGCATCATGCCTGTCCTAAGGGTCTTCTCTAGAGCCTCCTTATTCATGAATGCCAGCATAAGCACCCTTCCGTGCTCGTCTACAGTAACTGCAGGAATTATCCCGCCTAGCTTATCGAAGTTCAGCCTTCCCATTATGCTACCAATCTCAGCATCGGTGAGTCTTCTTGCTTCCATTCCGTTCACACCCGATTAGTTTCTTCTTATTGTTCTGAAGTTTTGACGCGCATGCCTGCATTTTAGATCCTTACAGGAATGCCTGCTCGCAAGAGGTATTCCTTTACCTGCCCTACCGTATACTCCCCATAGTGGAAGATTGATGCCGCCAACACCGCATCAGCTTTTCCATCGGCAAGTGCCCTGCGCATATGTTCTGCATTCCCTGCACCGCCGGATGCTATAACTGGTATGTTTACGCTCTCAGCGATCCTCCTTGTAAGGCTGATGTCATAGCCATCCTTCGAGCCATCGTAGTCCATGCTTGTGAGCAATATCTCGCCGGCGCCCATCATCTCGGCTTGCTTTGCCCACTCCACCGCGTCTATCCCGGTGCTCTTCCTGCCGCCGTATATGTATACTTCCCACCTATCTGCCCCAGCCCTCTTCGCATCAATCGCGATGACTATGCATTGGCTACCGAAGATGCCCGCACCCTCGCTTATCACATTAGGGTTCAGGACTGCGGACGTGTTAAGCGAGACCTTGTCTGCGCCTGCCAGGAGCACCTTCCGCACATCGCTGTAGCCCCTGATCCCTCCTCCCACCGTGAATGGAATTGACAGCTCATATGCCGTCCTCTTCACCATGTCAAGCACGGTGTCTCTCCTGTCTGAAGACGCTGTAATGTCGAGGAAGACTATCTCATCTGCGCCTTGTCGCTCATACGCCAGCGCCTGCTCAACCGGATCTCCTGCGTCGCGGAGGTTCTGAAACCTGATGCCTTTGACGACCCTTCCTCTGTCGACATCAAGGCATGGTATTATCCTCTTCGTGAGCATCAGCGAACCGCCTCGATGGCCGACCTTAAGTCTAGCGTCTTCTCGTACAATGCCTTTCCGATTATTACTCCCTTAACGGCTGAGCCCTTTAGAAGGCCGAGGTCGCCGAGGGTCGTGAAACCTCCCGCTAGGTATAGCTCACCCTTTAGAAGGGGTGCTACCTTGAGCGAATAGTCTATATTCGGGCCCTTCATTGTTCCGTCCCTGTCTATCGCCGTCATCATGAACCTTGCCACGCCGACCTCCTCTAGTCTCCTGCAGAGAGTGAGTGCATCGATCTGAGCCAGCTCTTTCCACCCCTTCACTGCCACCCTGCCCATTAGGTGGTCGACAGCAGCCATGACTCGGTCCCTTCCAATTGTGCGCATCGCCTCGACTATGAATTTAAGCTCGAGGGCAGCCGTGCCAAATATGACCCTGTCCGCGCCGGCGTCAGAATACTCCTTTGCCCTCCCGACACTGCGTATGCCTCCACCCACCTCTACGGGGATCCCCACCCCTTTTATGATGCGCTTGACCGCTTCTATATTGTCTCCGATGCCTATTGCGGCATCAAGGTCTACGATATGCAACGCCTCGGCGCCCATCCCTTCCCACAACTTGGCAGCATCAAGGGGATCTTCATAGTATGCCTTCGCATCCTCGATCTTTCCTCTCGTGAGCCTAACGCACCTGCCCTTTGAGACATCGACCGCAGGTAATACGACCGTCATCTCTTAGCCTCCTCCAAGAAGTTTTTGAGCACCGCAAGGCCGGCAGGTCCGCTCTTCTCTGGGTGGAACTGCGTTCCAAAGACGTTCCCTTTCTCGACAATAGCAGGCATCTTCACGCCGTATTCCACCTCTGCCGAGACCGTGTTGCGGTCTTCAGGGACACAGTAGTATGAGTGCACAAAGTAGAAGTACTCCCCATCTTTGATGCCACGCGTTAGCCTGTGGTTGCCGGAAATAAGCGAGATTGAGTTCCAACCCATATGGGGGACCTTGACTGTCATGGGGAGCCTTACTACTTTGCCCTTTATCAGTCCCAGCCCCTCGCACTCTCCCCCCTCTTGACTCCTTGAGAAGAGCATCTGCATGCCAAGGCAGACTCCCAATAGTGCAGCTTTTCCTTCCTTTATCTCGTTCAAGGTAGCCGTAAATTTTGATATCGCCTTCATGCCGTCCTTGAACGAACCTACCCCTGGCATGACGACCGCATCGGCATCAGCACACCCGCTTATGCAACATGTTCCGCAAGAGCCCATCTCAGGCCCCTCATCGCTGTTCACGAGCGAGACGTCCGCCCCAGCCCTCTCAAGCCCCCTCTTCATACTCATGAGATTTCCGAGGCCGAGGTCAAGAACGGCTACCTTCATACTATCTCACCCTTGGCGCTGGGCACGTCATCGATTCCGCTCCGCGAAACCGCCGTCTTCAATGCGAGCGCAAGAGCCTTAACGGCGGCCTCCGCCCTGTGGTGGTCATTTGAGCCATAAAGTACCTTGATGTGAATGTTGCATCCCAGAGCCTGTGCCAAAGATTCTAGGAAGTGGTTTAGATCTTCCACTTTTGTGTCCTCTATCGTGTCCTCCTTTATGCCGAGGCGGATCCTACTGAATGGTCTGCCCCCCAAGTCTATAACTGCCCTTGCAAGGGAATCATCCATTGGCGCATACGCTGACCCGAACCTGCATATTCCTGTCCGGTTCCCAAGGGCCACTCCTATTGCCTTGCCAAGAGTAAGCGCTAGGTCCTCTATGATGTGGTGCTTCAAGTCGCCTTGAGCATCCGCCTTGACGTCGATCCTGCTGTGTTTTGCTAGCGTCTTCAGCATGTGGTCTATGAATTTAGATCCTGAGCTGCCTTCGAAGTCGCCTTTACCGTCAAGGTCTACCTTTACCGATATCTCTACCTCCTGCGTCTTACGTTTAGCCTCTCCTATCCTTGCCAAAGCCTTCATCCCCTAAGCTCCTTAACCAGTTCTCCTACGAACCGCATATTGTTCTGCCGCGTTGATACAGTAACGCGTATGCAGTTCTTCAACATCGGGAGCGCGCCCCTGTCCCTTACCTCGAACCCCGCTCCTTTGAGGCGGGCAACGACGTCGGATGATCTGAGGTCTTTGTTGAGGATTCTGAAGAGTATGAAGTTTGCATCCGAGTCGAATGCCTCGATACCATTCACATCATCCAATTCTGCCTTCAGATATGCCCTCTCCTCAACCGTCTTCTTCACCCACTCTTCATATATCTTGTTATTTTCAAGCACTAGCCTTGCCATCTCCTGTGCCACCTCATTCACACTGAAAGGGCTTTGTGCCGCCCTCAGCCAGCTGGTCGTTTCATTCGTGCTTGTAGCATAACCGAGCCTCAATCCGGCCATTCCAAATGCCTTGGAGAACGTCCTCAGAACCAACAGATTCTGATACCTTGTGGACTCCCTGCTCAAGCTATATGGTGCGAAGTCGGAGTATGCCTCATCGACTACAACCAAGCGGTCACAATCCTCGACAACCCTCAGAACATCGTCCTTCGAGAACTGCCTTCCGGTCGGATTATTGGGTGAGCATATGAATAATGCCTTGGTCTTATCCGTTATGCCACCAAGAACGCCCTCAGCATCTAGCCCAAATTCCTTTGTCATCATGCTGGCTCTGACCCTGCCTCGCCCTAGACCGATGTAAAACCTGTACATCTCGAAAGTGGGCTCCACAACGAGCGCCTCCCCGCCACCCACGTAGACCTTGCATATCAGGTCCAGTATCTCGTCAGCCCCGTTGCCTACGATTACCTCATCCTCCCACACTCCTAGGCTCTCCGATATCGCCTTTATGGCAGAGCTGCCCTTTGGGGCAGGATATCTCCTAGGGTCTGTCCTCTTGGCCGCCTCCTCAAGCAGCATGTTGGCAACGCAGCCGTCAACTATCATGTTTTCATTCAGACCCATCCGGACCATGTTTCCTTGACTCGCCGTTTCGTCATAGAAGTCCTTTCCCAGTTTCGGCTTGAGTATCTCCTTGACCTTCTTGTCTATCGACTCACTAGGGTCCATGTCAGCCCCGCCCCCCGTCCAGTCTAGCCGATACCGATCGGGCATGGTTCAGCAGTCCTTCGGAGGTGGCAATGACTATCGCATCATTGGCGATGCTCTCCAACCCCTCCTTGGTGCATCTGAGGTACTCTCTGGTCCTTAAGAAGTCCCTCACAGAGAGCGGGGACGCTCTCTTTGCCCAACCCATGGTGGGCAATACGTGGTTCGTACCGGCAGAATAGTCGCCTAGTGCAACTGGCGTCATGTTGCCTATGAAGACTGCCCCCGCACTCCTTACCTGCGCGACCATCTCCTCCACGTCATCGCCGACAATCTGCAGGTGTTCAGGTGCCATTGTGTTGATTGCTTTGATCGCCTCCTTCCTGTCAGCGACAACAACGATTGCCGCATTCTGTAGGCTCCTCTCGAGGATATCGCGGCGCGGTGACACTGCTGCCATGCGCTGCACCTCCGCATTCACCGTCTCGGCGAACGCCCTGTCAGTCGTAACCACGATCGCCCGTGCCCTGGGATCATGTTCCGCTTGCGCCAGCACGTCTAGGGCGATCCAGTCTGCCCTCTCGCCTCCCTCCGCATATATCATGATCTCGCTGGGACCCGCTGGCATGTCTATTGCCACATCCCAGCTGACGAGCATCTTTGCGGCAGTGACGTAGACGTTCCCCGGACCTACTATCTTCTCAACATTCCTTATGGTGGGTGTGCCATAGGCCATGGCGGCGATTGCCTGAGCCCCTCCAACCTTGAACACCTCGTCTATCTCAGCAAGATATGCCGCCGCAAGGATTGAATCGGGAACTCGCCCATCCCTGCCCGGGGGTGTAAAGAGCGCGATCCTCCCTACCTTTGCAACCTTGGCGGGCATCGCTGTCATGAGCACCGTTGATGGATACGCCGCACTCCCACCAGGGACATAAATCCCTACTGATGGAATAGGGTCGTGCTTGACTCCAGCTTGAACGCCTGGCGCAGTCTCTATCAAACGGTCCTCGGGCAGTTGCATCTCTTGGAATGCCCTTATCCGCTCAGACACGCCCTTGAGCGAGGATCTGAGCCCCTCGGGCGTTGCATTGTATGCCCTCCTCATCTCCTGCCAGCTTACCTTGAGCCCAGATTTTTCGATGCGGACGTGGTCGAACCTTTCCGTGTACTCCAATAGCGCCTCGTCTCCCCTCGCCTTGACGTTGGAGACTATCTCCTTCACCACAGCGACGACTTCGTCAGGGATGCCTTGCGGCTTGGATAAAATGTAATCACTATCCTTGATTATCATACATTGGCCTCCTTCAACCTTCTGATTAGGTCCTCTACTGCCCCATACTTCGTTTTGTATGATACCTTGTTACATATTAGCCTCGCTGACGACTTCATTACCTCGCCTATCTGTTTGAGACCGTTCTTCTCCAGTGTTGTGCCGGTGCTCTTCAGATCGACTATCGCCTCCGCTAGACCCAGGCGCGGGGCTATCTCCATTGCCCCCCTAAGGGCGATGACCTCCACCTGAATGCCCAAATCGTTGAAGAACCTTTTGGTTATGTTCGGAAACTCTGTGGCTACCTTTGAGCCAGGCCTTATGTCGGACGCAGTCGAGTACGGCTTTTCCTTCTTGACAGCGACGACCATAGTGCATGAGCCGAAGCCGAGATCCGCCAACTCGTATAGGTCCAAGTTAGTCTCTGCTATTATGTCCCTTCCTGTTATTCCTATGTCCGCTATTCCGTTGTAAACATAGACGGGGATGTCTGATGCCCTGACAGAGAGCACCTTTATGCATGCGTCGCTCGTATCGCTGAGGTAAACCCTCTCATCACTGACCCTCTTTATGCCTGCCCCCTCAAGCAGCTTCACTACCGGCTCCTTCAATCTGCCCTTGTTGGGAATCGCTATTATGATCTCTTCGGTCACTCCGCTAAACCCCCTTCTCTAATGGCAAACCGCTGCTATCACCATAAACCTCCATATCCGATTCACACCGTGCGGCATCTACCGTGCAATTCTTGCCATCTGCCCTCATCGACACGGCGAGCCTGATGGCCTCTCCCATCTTGCCTTGGTTATAGGCGACTTTTAGAGGAACCTTTCGTTCGCCGAACTCAAAGCCTCTTGCCTCCAGCGCCTTCACGCAGAGGTCAACGCTGAGCGCAAACCCGGTTGCAGTCATGCCATCAAGCCCAAATTCGCGCATCATGCAATCGTACCTTCCCCCGCCGCCCACAGGCATGCCAAAGCCGCTCAGGTACCCCTCAAAGACTATGCCGTTGTAATACTTCATCTCCCTTATGGTGCCAAGGTCAACGCATACTCTGTCTGCGCACCCGTATGCCTCCAATAGTCTGAAGAGCGTCCTGAAGTAGTCTCTCTGCTCTTCCATGCAGCCTCCAGCTATCTCCGAGAGCCCATCGAGGACCTCCGGTCCGCCCCTCTTCCGCATCACATATGAGAATGCATCGATGGCATCTTTGTCATCGGTCGCATTTTTTAGATCATCTGCGGATTTCGAGATAACAGACCTCGTTATCCGTTCATAGTCCTTGATCCCAAACCTCGACATCAATATCCGGAAGACTTGGACGCTGCCCACATCGACACGGGCACCTTTAAGGTCAAGCGCATCAAGAGCCCCTACGAGGAGTGCTATAGATTCGGCGTCAGACGCCACGGCGTCGCCACCTATAAGCTCGGCACCAGCCTGCCAAGACTCCCTTCCGATGAGCGCCTTGTCCTCGATATACTTCAGGCAATTAGATATGTAGAAGAGCCTCCTCTCCTTGAGATTGGTCGCTAGCATTCTTGCTATCTGGGTTGTGACCTCCCCCCTGAGCGACATCAGCTTGCCATCAGAATCTTGGAACTTGAATAGCGAATCGGCGAACCAATCGCCGGTGCCGCCGCGTATGACATCATAATAATCCATCATTGATGTTCTGACTTCTCGGTAGCCCCATTTGGCATAAATGTCCCGAAGCCTCCCCTCTACAAAAGCATACTTCCGGGCGTCGTTCGGCACGAGATCTCTAAATCCTCTTGGTGTCTGGAATCTGGTGAAGTAAATTCCTTCTTTCCATTTTTTATATCCCCAACTCCGCATGGCGCCAATAGCATATAAATTTTTCCCACTTTTATCCCACTTAAATTTTTTTCGAGCTTCGATTTGATTTTTCTTTATAGAGCCTTTTTAAATGCCTTATACGAAGCTCTTAGCTAGGTGCGATGATGAGGGCGGCATGTAAAGCGCTGGTCGACTCATGCAACGATGGCGCCAGAGCTTATGATGAATTTGAAGCTGGCCTTCGGTCACTAAAAGGCATAGTGGGCAGCTCAAGTCAGAGGAGATCATGCAGGAACCTTAAGCGACTAGGCGTTGCCATCATGTTGGCACCTTCACCTGAGCCGTTCACAGACTTAGTGGGTCTGGCAATGATCGGTGCAGGCGAGGTGGAAGAGCTGCTTTCTCCTCCTCTGACTTTGAGCGACATGCCTGAAGCGGTCAATTCCATATTTGAATCGCTTGAGAACTATCGCCCATTCAGTATCCGGCTATCCATGTGGGACACTCTATTATGACGTCTAAATCGAATAGGTTATAACACCACTATGAAGCCGCATCCATGCCACGAAATATAACATTAACTGAAGTTGCTGATATCGTCGCATATTCGAGAGGATTTATATTAACATTACACCGTTATTTTGAGGCGGCACCGCCTCCTATTTTATACGAGTCTATAAATATGCTACAACGTTTCAGTCCCTTATTATCTATTATTTTAAATCATTCACTCAAAAACTTTTAAAAGCCGAAACGTATAAAAATAATCTACACATACGAGTCGGGGATCAAAAAATGACTGAAGTGATTCAGAATGGGAAGATGCCTCCTCCGGTGCGGAGGAGCGATGGCGTAATCGTTCCATTTACCAAGGATCTGATCGTCAAGAGCTTGGTCAAAGAAACTCAGCTGGTAAGTGTTCTATACGGCGAGAACCCACTGACCGAGCAGGAAGCGATGATGATCGCCTCAGAGGTTGAGGAAGAGATCACACACATGCAGCTGAAGATGTTAAGCGGTCCACTGATTAGGGAGATTGTCAACGTGAAGCTCCTAGAGCACGGGTTCGCAAAGCACAGGAACGTGTATACAAGGGTTGGCATGCCGCTTTACGACGTCTACCAGATCGACAACTCGGAGGGTTACGAGTCCAAGGAGAATGCGAACCTTCAGGCAAATCCCGAGACCTTCCACAAGAAGAAGGCCGACTTCCTTAGCAAGGAATCTTACCTTCTCATGATCCCCTCTCATATTGCAGATGCTCATCTGCGGGGAGACATCCATCTCCACGATCTAGAATATTGGGGCACGCGCCCATTCTGCCAGGACTGGGATCTGCGATACTTCTTTTACTATGGGCTTATGCCCGACGGCACAGGCACACACACGTCTGTCGCCGGGCCTGCCAAGCATGCCGAGGTTGCGATCCTCCACGCTGCGAAGGTCTTAGGGGCGGCACAGACCAACTTCGCGGGCGGACAAGGATTCTTCAACTTCACAGTATTCATGGCTCCATACCTCAAGGACTTCGACGACCGGAAGTTGCACCAGACCGCACAGATGTTCCTGTACGAGATGACGCAGCTCTACGTTGCGCGCGGAGGCCAGCCCGTATTCTCGTCAATTCAGATCGAATCGGGCGTCCCCAAGGTGTGGCAGAACGCTCCCGTGGTCTCACACGGAAAGAAGTGGACTGACCTGAGATATGGCGACCTAGAAGACGTTGTCCACCGATTCTCCATTGCACTGCTGGACGAATACCTTGAGGGGGACGCACTGAAGAAGATGTTCAACTTCCCAAAGCCAGAGGTGGTTCAGAGGTCCCGTTATTGGAATGACAAGAACTTCGAGGATGTTATGATGCGGGCTGCCGAACTCTCTGCCAAGTTCGGATCAACATACTATGACAATCTGATCCCATCATACAGGGGTGGTGAGGACGGCGTCTCGTGCTTCCAGTGTTGCGCATACTCGTTCTCAGAGGACGGTAACTCCGAGTCATTCCAAAAGAAGATAAACTTCGAGGACGGCGCCCACTTCTCCATGGGCGGCATGCAGGTCGTAACCCTGAACCTTCCTAGGATCGCCTACAAGTCAGGCGGGGACGAGACTAGGATGTTCGAGACGCTTCAGGATACGATGGAGCTTGCAAAGGAGGCCCTCCTGCTGAAAGATAAGATCACGATCCGGCAGTTTGAGAGGGGGCTCGTCCCGTTTGCTTCACAGCGACCAAAGGGCGCACCCCCCGCGGTAGACATCCACAACCTCTCCCTGACAATGGGGTTCGTCGGAATGAACGAGCTCGTGGAGTACATGACTGGCTATCAGATACACGAGGACCCGTCCGCGCAGAAGCTTGCCCTAAAGACGCTCATAATGATGGATAAGATACGAAAATCCTTTGCAGAAGCGACGGGCAAGAAGTTCTCCATCGCGAGAACTCCAGCCGAGTCTGCTGCCCAGCGTTTTGCGGTAGCCGATCTGATCCACTATCCAAAGTTTGCGCGCGAGTTGGTGAAAGGGGACCTTGAAACATCTCTCCCACTGCTCGAATCTACAAAGGACGTTCCCGTATTCTACACCAATGGGGCGCACGTGAACGTGGCTGCCGCAGTGCCTCTTGACCAGCGATTAGACATAGAGCAGAAGTTCTTCCCAATCCTCAAGGGGGGCGACATATTCCATGTCTGGCTAGGCGAGGCCAATCCTGATCCGGAGGCCCTGCTTAAGCTAAATCGGAAGCTGGCGACCGACTCGTGGGTGGGTTACTGGTCGCATACAAAAGACATAACGATGTGCCGATCCTGCGGTTATGTGGGTGGAGGGATGAGCTCGAGGTGCCCGGTCTGCGGTAGCGAATCGGTGAAGAGCTTCTCCAGAATCACCGGCTACTATCAGGATGTGAGCTCATGGAACGCCGCAAAGAGGCAAGAGCTCAAGGAGAGGTACAGGGTCAGGATAGGAAAATGAGCGTGGCTGCCGGCAAAGTCTACGCAGCCGAGATGGTGCCCGTCTCGTTCTGCGACTTCATTTCCGAGCCGGCATCCGTGATCTTTTTCTCAGGTTGCAACTTCGACTGTGGTTACTGCCAGAACTGGCGACTCAAGAAACAACTCGATGAGGCCCTCACGCCAATCTCGGTGATAAGCGATGCACTGGCACGGAACAAGCTGATTAGTGCATGCAAGGTGACCGGCGGAGAGCCTCTGTTACAGCTCGAGCCGCTGATCGAGATTGGAAAGTTTGCAAAGTCAATTGGGCTAAAGTTTGGTATCGACACTAATGGCTCGTTGCCCGATAGGCTAGAACAGGTTCTGCCCATCTTGGACCTCGTCTCATTGGACATAAAGGCACCCTTTGATCGGCATGCCTACTCCAAGGTGACGTGCATCCCGTCTCCTGACTTGGATTCAATCAAATCAAGCATTCGGCTGGCAGTCAGATCGAGCGCCTATTTGGATATACGGATGGTGATCATACCTGGATACAACGATGATCTTTCTATGATGGGCACGATCGACTCAGAGCTCCGTTCGGCAGGTTTTTCCGCGAAGGCTGAATCAGGAATGGCCTGCATCACGATTGTCGAGTTCCTGCCTGAGAACGCGCACTCTCAGCTCCTTCGAACAGTCCCCAATCCCTCCGTTGAGCTGCTACGAAACGTCGCTTCGAAATTCGCATTCAAGAATGTTCGGATTAGTCATCGGGCGCTTAGCGGGCGCCTCAGGCAAGATTGACGTTGGCCTGATCCTGAAGAGCGTTTTCAGCGCGTTTTGATAAAAAAAGGAAGGGGGCATACTTAACTATCAATCAGTGGTGGTCGATTGCAACTCCACAGCGTTGATCAGAGCGAGGGATGCGAGGTCATTCATGACCAACTTTCCACTGGATAGTGTATACAACGTATTGCCAATATAGAGCGACCTGCGGACGGCTGAATCCCAGCTGGTCGTGTTTGCATTCATCAGGTGAGTTACAACCCCCCTGAGCGCGAAGCCGCCATCCACCGTTAGATTGAAGACGTAAGCACCTTGTGAATATGTCCAATCCCTTCCATTGTTCCACGAAACGGGCATTACAAGGAGATCTTTCTGCTCGTCAAAGAGGAATGCCTTGTGGTCGTTCAGTGCCTCAGAATCAGAATATGCGTAGTCAAGCTGGAATTTGTCAACCTCTTTTGGATCAGAGACATTTGACACGTCAAACAGCGAGAGCTTGAGATTATTCCCTTCCTTACCTACCCCTATTACGTAACTGCCACCGAGCGGATGGAGATAGCTCGAGTATCCTGGTATCTTGAGTACGCCAATTATCTCTGGCGATGTGGGCATTGAAAGGTCAATCACGTAGAACGGGT